>CAJXGZ010000001.1 GCA_913053795.1 uncultured Rhodospirillales bacterium
CGAAAACCTTCTTGCGGCCTTGGGTCAGACGTTTCTCGGCCAGGGAAACCATGTCGATCATCCGCCCGTAGGCCTCCTTGGCGCTGTCGGCGAAGGTGAAAATCCCGTGCTTGATCAGCACCAGGGCCTCGACGCCGGGGTTGCCCTCATAAACCTCCAGGGCTTTCTTGGCGAGACCGAAGCCGGGCTTCATATAAGGAACGACGCCGGCGCGGCCTTTGTAGACCTCATGGGCCAGTTTGCCGCCGTCGGCCTGGTTGGTGACGGCCAGCACGGCGTCTGAGTGGGTGTGGTCGCAATATTTGTGAGGCAGAAAGGCGTGCAGCAGGAACTCCACGGACGGATCGGGGGAATGGCTGTCCAGAAGATGGCAGGCCCTGGCGTTGTTCATGTCCCTGTCGTCCAGCTTGTCGAGCTTGGCCAGCTTCAACAGCGGCTCAAGGCGCACGGCGGCAAAACCCGCCGCCTCGATACGGCCCATATCATGGCCGCTGCCCTTGACGAACAGGGCGGGGACGGCCTCGCCGGTTACGCATTTGGCCGGCGTCTTGACCGAGGCGTTGCCGCCGCCGTGCAGCACCAGCTTGGGATCGCCTCCCAACAGCCGCGCCGAATAAACGCGCAAGGCGATGTCCGCGCTAACGCCCTGCCCGGCGTGGCTCTCGACGGCCGCCCGGGCGCCCTTTTCCGACCACAAGTTTTTCATGGGACCACCTTTTAGCATAGATAAAGCGCGTTTTGCGCCAACTTTCATCACGCGCTATGATGAAGGCATGAACGCGCGCCGCATATTGATGATCGCGCTGTTTTTCCTGCTTGGGGCCTGCGACGATTACGGCGGCGCCTGGACCCGCCAGCCCGAGGATCTTGAGGGGAATTTAAGCGCCCAAGCCCAAGACCTTTTGAAGTGGGCCATGGAGGGCGTCCCCGCCGGGGAGCTTGCGCGACCACCACACCCATGTGCTGGGCATGAATTCCGGCGCCTGGGTCAACCCAAGGGGCTTAAGCTGGGCCCATCCCATCGAGCGCATTAAGACGCTGATTTACCTCAGCGCCTCGGACATCACCGGCCTGACCCGGGCCGGCGAGCAGTACGCGGACCGGCTGGCCCGCCTGATCCACAAGCCGAAATCCCGGTGCGCCGGCAGGATCAGCGTTGAAGCAGCGTAGTCAATGCATGTTTGATAATAACTTATATTTTGTTGGTTAATATGACCTTGTATGGGGTTGAGTACAAAGGGAAAAAGGGGTGGGTCAGTGAAATGTTGACCGATAGAGCGCCAAAAGGAATAGGAAGTGACTTTTGTCCAAGGAATCCGAGAGGATTATTTGCAGGGTGTGATAAGCGTTAAACTTAATATTGGCCCCCCATTTTCCCCGCCAGCAAAGCCGGGTCCAGGTGGGTCTTTTTCAACGTGACGCCCCAGTGCAGGTGGGGGCCGGTGGCGCGGCCCGAGGCGCCGACTTTGCCGATGACCTGGCCCTTGGCCACCCATTGGCCTTGCGCCACCAGGATTTCGCTCATGTGGGCGTAGACGCTTGTTAGGCCGTGGCCGTGGTCGATCAGCATGGTTTTGCCGGTATAGAACATGTCGGGGTGAGCCAACGCCACGGCGCCGTCGGCGGCGGCTTTTACGGGCTCGCCCCGGGGAGCGGCGATGTCGACGCCGTTATGGGGCCTTTTGGGCTTGCCGTTGAGGATGCGCTGGCTGCCGTAAACGCCGGAGATGCGTCCCCGAACCGGCCATGCGAAGCCCGAGACGAAGTAAGCCCTGTCCGTGTCCAGGCGGCGCACGGCGCCGATCTTGGCGTTGTCGGCCTTGATGCGTAGCAAGGCCTTGGGGTTCGGCGTCACCTGGCGCTTAGGCAAACCGTCGATGCGTTGAATTTCGTACTCCCGCCCGGCCACTTCGAGAACACGGGATTGGACGCCGCCATCGGGGCGCGTCACCACCAGCTTGACTTTGGCCGGGGCGTCGCGGCCGAACCCCATCAGGAAAAAGCCGTCTTTTGAGACCCGGACCTTGCGGCCCTCGATGGCGACTTGCGCACCGGGAGCGGCGCGTCCCACCACCAGCCCGCCTTGCGTCAAAGCCCCGTCCAACTCCAACGCCTGAGCGGGAATCGCACCGGTCAGAAAGAAAATCAGGAAGACAAGGAAGAGCGCCGCCCTCACAGCAAGGTTCCCTGTCCGCCTTGGTCCGGGGGCGGTTTCTTTCGGGGCTTTTGTTTGCCGGCGGCGGCGGCCTCTCTTTCGCCGTCATGGAAGCGGATGGATATTCCCATTCCAGGTTTTAATTTGGCGGCGGAGCCGAGGTGGCGGCCTTGGACGTCGCTGACCAGGGCGAAGCCGCGCTCAAGCACCCGCTTATGGGAATAGCTCTCCAGCAACGCCGCTTCCCTGTCGAAGTGCGCGCGTCTTTCGCGCAGCAGGCCCTTGGCGGCCATCTCCAAGGCCCGCGCCCGTCCCTCCAGCAGGCGGGCGGCGTGGGCGATGGCGCGGCCGGGATCGGTGAGCTTGGCCGCCAGCTCCCTGAGACGGGCGCTTCGCCGCTCCACCCCCGCCTTCAAGCTGTTCTTCAGCCGCTCGACCCAGTCGTCCAGGCGTTGCGCCGCCTCCTCGGCCAAGCGTCTGAGGTTGGGCAGTCCCCGCGCCAGCCCCTCCAGGCGGGCGGCGTTGTTGTCCAAAAGGCGCGCCATGGCGCCGGTTAGCCGGGCGCCGCCGTCCATCACCTGGGCCAACAGATCCAGGCGCACCGGAACCGCCATTTCCGCAGCCGCCGTCGGCGTCGGCGCCCGCTTGTCGGCGGCGAAATCGATGAGGGTCGTGTCGGTCTCGTGCCCGACCGCCGAGATCAAGGGAATTTCGCTGGCGAAGGCGGCGCGGACGACTTCTTCCTCGTTGAAGGCCCAAAGGTCCTCCAGGCTTCCGCCTCCGCGGGCGACGATCAGCACGTCGGGACGGGGAACGGCGTCCTTTGGCGTCACGCAGGTGGCGGACTCTAAACGGTTAAAACCCTCGATGGCGGCGGCGATTTGCTGGGACGCCTCTTTGCCCTGCACCAGAACCGGCCACAGTAGAACCCGGCGAGGGAAGCGCTCGGACAGGCGGTGCAGGATATCGCAGATCACCGCCCCCGTCGGCGAGGTGACGACGCCGATGACCTCGGGCAGGAAGGGGATCGGCTTTTTCTTGTCAGCATCGAACAGCCCCTCTTCGGCCAGCTTTTTCTTACGGTCCTCAAGCAGTTTCAACAGTGCGCCCTCGCCGGCGAGCTCCATGCTCTCAACGACGATCTGGTAACTGGAGCGGGCGGCGTAGGTGGTGATGCGCCCGGTGGCCACCACCTCCATGCCGTCCTCGGGAGCCATTCCCAGACGCCCGGCGACGCCACGCCAGCAGACGCCGTCCAGCACCGCGTCCGCGTCTTTGAGCTTGAAATAAAGGTGGCCCGAGGCGGCGCGCTTGAAACCGGTAATTTCGCCGCGCACCCGAACCCGGGAGAAGGAATCCTCGACGGCGCACTTCAGCGCGCCCGCCAACTCGCCAACGCTTAGGACCGGCGAATTGCGCTCGCCGCTTCCATAAGATGTATTTTCAACCGTTGCCATCTTCGCCAGTATGTACGATACAGGAGCCGTCGGCAAAAAATAAGAAACCAATCGAAATAACGTGGAGTCGTCGAATGAGGGTCTTGGTGGTTGGGTCGGGAGGACGCGAACACGCCCTGTGCTGGGCGATCGCAAAATCACCCAAGTGTAAAAAGCTCTATTGCGCACCCGGCAACGCCGGCATCGCCAAAGTCGCCGAATGCGTGGACATCGGCGCGGATGACATTGACGATTTGGTCTGCTTCGCCATCGAGAACGACATCGATTTCGTCGTCGTCGGCCCCGAGGCGCCCCTGGTCGCCGGATTGGTGGACCAATTGATGAAATCCGGCATCAAGGCCTTCGGTCCCAGCGCCCAAGCCGCCAAAATAGAAGGCTCCAAGGGCTTCATGAAAGACCTGTGCGCCAAATACAATATCCCCAGCGGATACTATGACCGCTTCGACGAGCCCGACGCCGCCAAGGAATACATCCTGCGCAAACGCGCCCCCATCGTCGTCAAGGCGGACGGCTTGGCCGCCGGCAAAGGCGTCATCCTGTGCCGCAACGAGAACGAGGCCTACGCCGCCATTGACCATATTATGGCCGAGCGCGCCTTCGGCGAAGCCGGCGACGAGGTGGTGATCGAGGAGTTCCTGAGAGGCGAGGAGGCCAGTTTCTTCGCCCTTGTCGATGGCGAACATGCGCTGCCCTTGCTTTCCGCCCAGGACCACAAGTCGGCCCACGACGGCGGGGAAGGCCCCAATACCGGCGGCATGGGCGCCTATTCGCCGGCGCCGGTGATCACCGGCAAGATGGCGAAAACCATCATGAACACCATCATCTTGCCCACCGTCGAAGCCATGGCCGCCGAGGGCGTCCCTTATAAAGGCGTGCTCTACGCCGGCCTGATGATCACCAACGACGGCCCCAAGGTTCTGGAGTTCAACGCCCGCTTCGGCGATCCCGAAACCCAGCCGCTGATCCTGCAACTGAAATCGGACCTTCTGGAGGCTTTGCTGGCCTGCGCCGAGGGTCGATTGGACAAACTAAAGCTGAAATGGCGCGATGAAGCAGCGCTAACCGTGGTCATGGCCGCCAACGGCTACCCCGGCTATTACGAGAAGGGCGCACAAATCAAAGGCCTTGAAAAAGCCGAGGAATTGGACAACGTGGTTGTCTTCCACGCCGGAACCGTCGCCGACGGCCCCAATGTCTTCGCCAACGGCGGACGGGTGCTGGGCGTCACCGCCCTCGGCAAGACGGTGGCCGACGCTCAGAAACTTGCGTATCAAGCCGTCGATCTGATCGACTGGCCGGAAGGATTCTGCCGCCGCGACATCGGTTGGCGCACAATAAAAAGGCGAAAATAAATAATGAAAAAACTGGAATTGCCGTCTTCCCTGAAAATGCATAACGAAACAATCGATGCCGAACATCAAAAACTCGTCGACTTTATCAACACTATCGCGAACACCTGCAACAAAGGGAAATTCGAGGACGCCGCGCGTCTGCTGGAAGACTTTTTAAGCTTCTTAAAACGGCACTTCCAACACGAGGAGGACATCCTTCGAAAGGAGAAATTTCCGCAAGTGGGTGATCACGCCGAATATCACAAAAAACTGCTCCGTGATTCGGCCCGGCTCTTAAAACTGTTCGACGCAGCCAGCGAAAGCGATGAGGCGAATGAAAAATTCATTATAGCGTTGAGGTATTTTCTTTTGGATGACGCCCTGAAAGCCGACGTAATGTTCAAGTCATTTCTGTCGGCTCCGGAATAGAGCGCCCCTCACCGCCTCTCCCTGAAAAACGCTTGCAGCAATTCCGCCGAAGCCTTTTCTGAAACGCCGCCGTAGACTTCCGGCTTGCGGTTGCGGGCCGCATGGATAAGACCGACCGCAGCCGCTGAAGTCCTCTCCTCTCTTCCCCTCCACCCTCTATCTATAATTGCTTTTAAATTTAATTTCCTATTTTCTTTCCTAGGATTACGGTATAAAACTATTAAAACACTAATTAATAAGATGATCATTAACCTTTAACAATGGAAAGGGGGAGCATTCAATGTCTGATGGCTCTACTATTTTGTATGCTTGGGTCAATCCGCTCAGCATCGACAAAAAACTGGACCACACCTGGGTAACCAATTACAAACCACCACCTGTTTACGACAAGATCACGGATTTACCCGCAGATCATTTCTATTGGTACTGTTGGGGGGATTATCACCCAGAGGGGCACAGCGACATCTACCCGGAAGGCGCCGTCGGTTCGGCGCCGGGTAATCTGGGGATTTCCTCATGCATCTGTGCGCCAAACGATCCAAAGGCGCATGGCTCAATATTTAAATATGGTCTTGATGGCGTTTGTCATCAGCTTGCCAATCAGGCGCTATACTCGACAAATGGCCCGCTGACGGTCAATAAAGCCCGTGGATACTCCTTAAGTTCCTTCCTATTTGGAACGTATGGTTCGAACAAATCAGATTGGGATAAACTGCGACGGAAATGCTCGGTATCCGCAGATGGGGAGGCTCCATTGAAAGACGATTTTGTTGATAAGGCTTCCGAGCGCCTCAAGGATGACCCTCAGAAGCTGAAGGATCTTCTCGCCATTCGTGAGAATTTTCAGGCGGAGATGGAGAAGAGGCGCGAACAAGAGATTGTCTCTGCTGAGGACTTCACGGCAAGCGCAAATAAAACCATTCAGGATTTCTTGGCGCAAGCGGCGGAGCTGTTAGGGCCGGAGGACTATAAAGCCCTGTTTGAGTTCGACGTCGGCGAGGAGGTGTCCCTTGTCGATCTTGAAACCACAAAGATGTTCCTTGAAACCACAAAGAAGCCCCTCTAGACGTTCTCCGCGAAGCCCACAGAGGGTGAGGGTGAACTCTTAAGCTTCATGGCGCGGGAACCTTGCCCGCCTGGAAACCGGCCCCGGACCTTATCTCCTCGCCGGGGTCGGTAATTCAGCGGCGCGGCCCGCCCCTCACCGCCTCTCCTTGAAAAACGCTTGCAGCAATTCCGCCGAAGCCTTTTCTGAAACGCCGCCGTAGACTTCCGGCTTGTGGTTGCACGTGGCCTGCGCAAAGACGCGCGCCCCATGCTCGACGCCGCCGCCCTTGGCGTCGTAGGCGCCGAAGTAAAGGCGGCGAATGCGGGCCAGGGAAATGGCCCCGGCGCACATGGCGCAGGGCTCCAGGGTCACGTAAAGGTCACAGCCCTGAAGTCTGGAGCTCCCCTGCAAGGAAGCGGCGCGGCGAATGGCCACCATCTCGGCGTGGGCCGTGGGATCGTCGAACTCCACCGTCCGATTGCCGCCGACCGCCAGCACGTCGCCGCCGGCTCCGTCAACCACCACCGCCCCCACCGGAACCTCGCCCAGCTCCGCCGACTTCCTGGCTTGCTCAAGAGCCAACGCCATAAAACCGTTTACAGTCATGAACACACCATGCTTTTCTCTTATACCAACCTGCACAGATAAACACCCATTGTGACGGCGATGCGAGGCTTCCGGACGTCGTCACAGTGGGTGTTTATCTGTGCAGGCTGGTATTATAGCTTACGTCAAGTAGAGTGCATTCATGAAAACGCCCGCCATCGGCATAACCCTGGATTCCGAAGAGCCTGGAGGCTACTCCAAGTTTCCCTGGTACGCCTTGCGCCGGAACTACGCCAGCGCCGTGGTTCACGCCGGCGGATTGCCCATCGCCCTGCCACACGAGACGGAGCATGTTGAGGCCTACCTCAATCATATAGACGGCCTGTTGGTCACCGGCGGCGATTTCGACGTGGATCCCGACCTGTTCGGCGCCGAGTCGCGCCATAAGGCGGTCACCACCAAGGACGGACGCACCGCCTTCGAGTTGGCCGCCGTCCGCGCCGCCCTTGGGCGCGACATGCCGATCCTCGCCATTTGCGGCGGCCAGCAGCTTCTGCACGTGGTCCTCGGGGGAACCCTGATCCAGCATATCGCCGACGAGGTCCCGGGTGCGCTTGCTCACGAACAGCCCAATCCCCGCGACGAGCCCGGCCACCAGGTGAGCATCGTCGAGGGCTCCCTGCTTCACGACATCGTCGGCGTCGCAACCATGCAGGTGAACAGCGCCCACCACCAGGCGGCCAAGGACGAGCCGGAAAGCTTGAAGGTCAACGCCCGCGCCCCCGACGGCGTGATCGAAGGCGTCGAAGTCCCCCTCAAGCGGTTTTGCCTGGGCGTCCAGTGGCATCCCGAGTTCGCCATCAGCGAAGGCGACGTGCGCATCTTCGCCGCCTTCATCGAGGCCTGCCGCAAGAGCGCCCCCGACGAGAATGCCCGACAAGAATGAATGAACGCCCCCTCTAAAGCCGCCGCCGAAAAACCTGAGCGCGTCGCCAAGGCGCTGGCTCGCTCAGGGCTCTGTTCGCGCCGCGAGGCGGAGCGCTGGATTGCGCTCGGCAGGGTGGCGGTGGACGGAAAAACTCTTCAAGAGCCCGGGGTCACGGTCACCTCGGAAAACAAAATTACCGTCGACGGAAAGCCGATTCCCGAAGCCAAGGCGACCCGGCTGTGGCGTTATCACAAGCCGCCGGGACTACTCACCAGCCACGGCGACCCACAGGGGCGCCCTTGCGTCTTCGATCGCCTGCCCAAGGAGCTGGGGCGGGTGATCTCGGTGGGGCGGCTGGACCTGAACTCGGAAGGGCTGCTTTTGATCACCAACGACGGCGGCTTGTCGCGCAAGCTGGAGCTTCCTTCCACCGGCTGGACGCGGCGCTACCGGGCGCGGGTCTACGGCCAGGTGGACGAAGCGCGCCTTGAGAGTCTCGCCAAGGGCTCCACCATCGACGGCGTCGCCTACGGCCCCATCCGCGCCAAGATGGACAGCCGCCGCAAGGGCAACGCCTGGCTGACGCTGTCCCTCACCGAGGGCAAGAACCGCGAGGTCCGCAAGGTGCTGGAACACCAGGGACTTCAAGTGAGCCGCCTCATCCGCATCGCCTATGGTCCCTTTCAGTTGGGCCAGCTCAAGCGCGGCGAGGTCGCCGAGATCACCGGCAAGGCTTTGCGCGAGCAACTGGGCAAGGCGCTCCAGCCATGAGGATCGTCGGCGGTTCGGCCCGCGGCCGCGCCATCAAGGCCCCCCCGGGGGCTCGCGGTCTGCGCCCCACCTCGGACCGGGCGCGCGAAGCCATTTTCAACATCCTGGAGCATGGCGTTGACGGCCCCGGCATCGACGGAGCCGCCGTCGCCGATGTCTTCGCCGGAACCGGCGCCCTGGGCCTGGAGGCCCTGTCCAGAGGCGCCGCCAGCGCCGTCTTCATCGACAACGACGGAGCCGCCATCGCCTGCTGCCGCAAAAACGCCGCCGCCATCGGCAAGTGGCGCAACGCCGTCTTCCTCAAGCTTGACGCCGGCAACCCGCCGCCGCCGCCCTTGGCGGCCAAGGCGCCGTGCGCTTACGCTTTCCTCGACCCGCCTTACGAAAGCGGGCTGCTGATCCCCGCCCTTACCGGCTTGGCGGCCAAGGGCTGGATCGGCCCGGGCTCCATCTGCGTCGCCGAAACCTCGGCAAAGGAAATCTTCGAGCCCCCCCGGGGCTTCCAACTCCTGGATGAGCGAACCTACGGCGCCGCCAAGGTCTCGTTCCTCAAAAAAGGCTGACGTCACCTCCTGCCGAACAGTTTTTCGATGTCGGCCAGCTTCAGCTCGACGTAGGTGGGGCGTCCGTGGCTGCATTGTCCGGAGTGGGGCGTCGCCTCCATCTGGCGCAGCAGGGCGTTCATCTCAGGCGCGTTGAGCCTGCGCCCGGCGCGGACGCTGGAATGGCAGGCCATGGTCGCCGCCACCGCGCCCAGGCGGTCCTTGAGGGACGCCGACCCGTCTCCTTCAGCCCCATACCCTGGCGCCAAATCGCCGGCCAAGTCCCGCACAAGCCCTTGCAAATCGGCTTCGCCCAGCAGCGCCGGGGCCTCGCGCACCACCACGGCGCCGGGGCCGAAGGCCTCCACCGCTAGGCCCAAGTCCAGCAATTCCTCGGCATGGGCCGCCAGGCGCTCGGCCGAGACCTCGTCCAGCTCCACCACTTCGGGGATCAACAGCCCTTGGCGGGGAACGCCGCCGTTCTCCATGCCCTGCTTGATGCGCTCATGGACCAGGCGCTCATGGGCCGCGTGCTGGTCGACGATGACGATACCGTCGGCGCTTTGGGCGACGATATAGGTCTCATGCACCTGCGCCCGCGCCACGCCCAGGGGATAATCGCCCATGTCGTCTTCATCCGCCTCGGAAGCGGGCGGCGGCGCCTGAGGCGCCGCTTCCATGTCGGGCAAGGGCGCGTGATAGGCGGCGGCCTGTTCAGACATTCCACGGGCAGACATTCCGCGAGACGGCGAATATCCTCCCCCCACGCCGCCCACGCCGCCGGGACGCGCCGCGCCGAGGGCCGCGCTTGAAACGGATGTGGAGGCCCGGTGCCCGGCTTCGGCCAGGGCGTGACGGATGGCGCCGACAATCAGCCCCCGCACTGTCCCTGAGTCACGGAAGCGCACCTCGGTTTTCGCCGGATGCACGTTGACGTCCACCGCTTCCGGCGGGGCCTCCAGGAACAGCGCCACCAGGGGGTAGCGGTCCGACGCCAGGAAATCTCTGTAAGCCCCGCGAACCGCCCCGTACAACAGCTTGTCGCGCACCGGGCGGCCATTGACGAACAGGAACTGCTTGGCTGCGTTGTTGCGGTTCAAGGTGGGCAAGCCGACAAAGCCGGTCAGGCGCAAGCCGTCGCGCTCGGCGTCGATGGGCAGGGCGTTGTCGGCGAAGCCGGTTCCCATGACGGCGCCGAGCCTTTCCAGGCGGGCGTCGAACAAGTCTCCGCAGCCCGACATGGGGGCGACGCTCAATTTCACCATGTCCCGGGCGCCGTCGTTCAACGTGAAGGCGATCTCCGGGCGCGCCATGGCGAGGCGATTCACGGTCTCCACGGCGTGCGCCAATTCGGTGCGCTGGGTCTTCAGAAACTTGAGCCGCGCCGGGGTGGCGTAGAACAGGTCCCTAATCTCGACGCGGGTTCCCTGGTTGAGGGCCGCCGGCTCAACCTCGCCCTTGGCGCCGCCGGCCACCGAAATGGACCAGGCGGAGTCCGAATTGGCTCGGCGGCTGACAATGGAGAGCCGGCTGACGGCGCCCATGGAGGGCAGCGCCTCGCCGCGAAAGCCGAGGGTGGAGATGCGGATCAAATCGTCGTCGGCGAGCTTTGAGGTGGCGTGACGCTCCACCGCCAGCGCCAATTCTTCCGGGTCCATGCCGCATCCGTCGTCGGTCACCGAGATCAGCGCCCGCCCGCCGTCGCGCATGGTGACGGAGATGCGCCGGGCGCCGGCGTCGATGGCGTTCTCCACCAGCTCCTTGACGGCGGAGGCGGGCCTTTCCACCACTTCTCCGGCGGCGATGCGGTTAATCAGGTTTTCCGGCAGCAGGCGGATGGTCATGACCCGCGCCCTAAGAGTTTCTTGTAGTGATTAATCAGCCCGTTGGTGGAGCCGTCGTGGTTGTCCACGTCTGCTTCCGCCGTCAGTTGGGCCGCCGTCAGTTGGGGAAGAATCTCTTTCGCCAGCCGCTTGCCCAGCTCGACTCCCCACTGGTCAAAGGAGTTGATGCGCCAGATCACGCCCTGAACGAAGATCTTGTGCTCATAAAGGGCGATCAGCATGCCGAGGGACCGGGGGTCCAGTTTGCGAAACAGGATGGAGTTGGTGGGGCGCCCGCCCTCGAAATTCTTGTGCGGCGCATGAGCGTCTTTCTTGCCCAGCATCAGGGCTTCGGTCTGGGCGAAAAAGTTGGCGAGCAGGATGGCGTGGCGTTCAGGCCCGGCGTTACAGCTCTCGGCGGCGGCGATGAAGTCGCTGGAGATCATGCGCGTCCCCTGGTGGAGCAACTGGAAAAAGGTGTGCTGGGCGTTGGTTCCGGGGGCGCCGAAAATGACGGGGCCGGTGTGGTGGTCAACGGGGTCGCCGTCCCGGGTCACGCTTTTGCCGTTGCTTTCCATATCCGCCTGCTGAAGGTAGGCGGGCAGGCGGCGCAAGTTATGGTCATAGGGCAGCACGGCGTGGGCCTGGGCGCCGAGGAAGTTGCAATTCCAAACCCCGATCAGGGCCAGGATCGCGGGCATGTTGGACTCCAAGGGCGCCTCCAGGAAATGCCGGTCCATGGCGTAAGCCCCTTCCAGCATTTCCTCGAAGCGCTCGGCGCCGGCGGCGACGGCGATGGACAAACCGATGCTGGACCACAGCGAGAATCGCCCCCCCACCCAATCCCACAAGCGGAACATGTTTTGCGTCTCGACGCCGAAGTCCGCCACCGCGCTTTCATTGGCGGAGAGCGCCGCGAAATGGCGGGCCACCGCCTCCTCGCCCAGGGAATCGGCGACCCAGGCCCGGGCGGTGGCGGCGTTGGACATGGTTTCCTGGGTGGTGAAGGTCTTGGAGGCGACAATGAACAGGGTGGTTTCCGGGTTCAAGGCTTTAAGGGTCTCCGCCATGTGGGCCCCGTCGACGTTGGAGACGAAATGCACATTGAGCCCCGGCTTGTGATAGGGAGCAAGCGCCTGGCACGCCATGGCGGGGCCCAAATCCGAGCCGCCGATGCCGATATTCACCACATCGCTGACGGGCTCTCCCGTGTGCCCCTTCCAGATGCCGCCGCGCACCGCCACCGAGAAGGCGCGCATTTGGCCCAGGACGTCGCGCACCCCGGGCATGACGTCGGCGCCGCCGGTTACCACCGCCTCGCCGGAGCGGTCGCGGAGCGCCGTGTGCAGGACGGCGCGGTCCTCGCTAACATTGATATGCCCGCCTGAGAACATGCGGTCCCGCCACCCCTCCACGTCTTCCTGGCGGGCCAGGTCGAACAGCAGCTTCATGGTTTCCGCGGTCACCAGGTTCTTGGAGTAGTCCAGCAGGAAATCGTCCAAGGCCAGGGAGAAATGCGCGAAGCGGCCGGGATGCCCGTCAAACAACGCGCACATGGAAGCCGCCGCCATCTTCTCGCGGTGGGCCTCCAGCGCCTTCCAGGCGGGCGTTTGGGTCAACGAAGCCATTTTTCTCCTACACCTTTTCTAGCAGCCAACGCCGTCCGAGCCGACTCCGTTTTTGACGAGAAATAAGGGTTTTTTAGGGCTTTTTTGTATGTTTTCAAGCGTTTTTCCCCCGTTTTTTTCATTGGTTTTCCTTGTTTTTCAAGGGCTTGCACATGTTTTCCCCGTGTAATTCTGGTCATCCCTGGTCACTGAGGGACGTTTATGGCCTTTTCCCCACCCCCCAAATAAGAACCCAACATGAATATTAGCAGATAATAATCGGATGTCAAGTATAAATAGGATGTTTATCTGTTTTTCTTGGTTGGGAGAAAGGAAGAATTAACCGCGAAGGACGCACAGGCGCACGGAGGATGGCGCGCAGGAAGGAAACGAGTGACGCGGATGAACCCGTGTCATTTAAAGAAAAACAATTAAATTCACCTTGATTTTTGTGCATACATTCGTACATATAATATAGATGGAGTTCGAATGGGATAAAGCCAAGCGCACATGAAAGACGATGAGATTGATTATTCAGACATCCCGGAGACCGACGCGCGGTTCTGGGAAGGCGCCGAACTCGTCTTGCCCGCAAACAAGGAACGGGTCACCATCCGCCTGGACCGGGACGTGGTCGATTGGTTCAAGGACCACGGCAAGGGCTACCAAACCCGCATCAACGCCGTCTTGCGCGCCTTCGTCAACGGCCGGCGAGGATCGGAGCGGTGATGAGGCGCAATCACTCGGAATGGCCTTTTGGCGTCAATCTTTCCTTAATGACGTTTGTTCATGATTGTGGTTTTATGGGCGCGGTGGAGGATTAATCATGACGTCAGTCGCGACAATCGGCTACGAAGGAGCCTCTTTGGAGGACTTCCTTGCAGTTCTTGCATTTGCTGGCGTTACCACCCTGATTGATGTCCGCGAAGCTCCTATTTCCCGCCGCAAGGGTTTTTCAAAAAATATTCTCCGTGAAGCGCTGGAGAATATCGGGATCGATTACATCCACCTTGTCGGCCTTGGCAATCCCAAGAACGGGCGTGACGCCGCCCGCGAGGGGCGGCTTGATGACTATATAAAAATATTCTCTGCTCAAATGACGACCTCGAAGTTCAAAGCAGACCTGGAAAGGGCCGCCGAGATTGCTAGTGAAGGTGGAGCTTGCCTTATGTGCTACGAGCGCGACCCGAACGGCTGTCATCGAAAGATTGTGTCCGAAGCATTATACGATATTATTGATGCTAATATCAGCCATCTTGGGGTCCGGAAAGGAATTTCAAAGAATGGCGGTGAAGTCAGGTCACGAACGCGTTTTAATGCTGGTGAAAGCGCTGCCCCATGCGGGTGACAAACACGGCGAAACCGTCTGCTGCGCAGGCGTAACTCCTGAACGTAAGTGGCGCCGTCAATTTCCAGTTCCTTTCCGCTATCTTGAAGACCAGAAATTCATCCGTTGGCAATGGATCGAATATGATTGGCGGAAGCCAACTGATGATAAACGTCCAGAGAGTCAAAGGGTTCAAGAAGGAACGATCAGACCCGGCAAAGAAATGCCAAAAAAAGAACGGGCCGAATTCCTTCATCCGTTAATTGTCAGTTCCACTCTTGAAGCGGCCAACAACGGCGCGACGTTAGCGCTCATCCGACCAAGAGATACTGTGTTCACGTTCAAGAAAAAACGCCCTGAAGCCATAAATAAGGAGAGGCATGGGTATACAGCGGCGGCAAGCCAATTGTCTTTTCTAACGCAACGACAGAAGCCTCTTGAGCCTTGCCCCTACGAGTTCAAGTTCAAGTACACTACGGATGACGGCCGTCGCCACGAAAACATTTGTGGCGATTGGGAAACAGCGGCAATGTTTTACAGGTTTGAAAAGATTTCTGGAGAAAAAGACGCCCTAAGAAAAATGGATGAAACTTTCAACATTGAATACCCAGAAAGAGGAATGGTTTTCGCCTTAGGAGCTCACTCACGATATCCAGATTCATGGTTGCTGGTTGGAGTGATCCGTCTTGATGAAGTGGACCAGTTGTCCCTCCTGTAAAGAGGAAAGGGGGGCAGTCACTTCGCCGCCAATTCACTAGGAGCGGCGCGCCATGCAGATGCACAATCCGCCCCATCCTGGAGAGGCTGTTCGGGAGTTTTGTTTGGAGCCGTTGGGGCTTAGAGTCACCCGGGCGGCCAAGGGGCTGGGGGTGTCGCGCAAGGCGTTGTCGGAGCTGCTCAACGGCCATTCGGGGGTTTCGCCGGAAATGGCCATACGCCTGTCCAAGGCCTTCGGCGGCGGGCCTTAAAAGCTGGCTGACCCAGCAGATGCATTACGACCTGTGGAAAGCCTCGATGCGCACCGATGACATTGAGGTGGTGGCGTTCGAGGCGGCTTGAGGCTCCAAATCATCCGTGATGGCCCCCGCACATAAAAGGTGAGTGGGGTCAGGTCTTGAATGTTGCATTTGATAAAAATATATAAATTCAACATTCAAGACCTGACCCCAAACTCCACGGATTCACACGGATGGGCGCGGATGAACATGAAAGGCGGCTTTAATCTTTGTTCATCCGCGTTCATCCGTGTGAATCCGTGTCATTAAAAAAACAACGATGAAAAGAGCCCGCTCCGAATCACCCGGAATGGGCGCTGTGAAAATCCCTATCGTAAGTGGCGAAGTGGACGCCGAACCAGCGGCTCATGGATTTCGCCAAGTCCTTTTCATAATCCTCCCATGAGTCCCCGGTGACGCTTTCCATGATGTCGCGGATTTCATCCAGCAATTTTCCATGGTCTTCCTTGTGGGCGGCGTAGCCCTTAAAGCCGATGTCGCGCATAATCTTTTCCTCAAGGGCGAAATGGGCCTCGATGAGGGCGTGAATCTCGCCGAGATATTGCTTGATTACGTCCTCGGCGCCATCGGGGGAGCAATCGGCGCCGGCCTTGCCGTGCATCTCGTTGATGAGGTTGATCAGGACTTCATGTTCATGGTCCACGGACGGGTTCCCGCATTTAAACGCGTCTTTCCAGGTCATTAACGCCATGTGTTTTTCCTTACGCCGGCTTGGATAAGAGCGGCCACGAACACTATATAGAAAGATAATGGGCAATTCGCATCAATCAAGATGGTGGCGGCTCAAAGGCCCGCCGCCGCTTAAAACGCCGAGAATGGGTTTTGGAAAGTTTTTATTAACACTATGAACTTAAAAGTAGGATGTTGAAGTTACGTGGAAAACTATCTTTTCACCGCTTTCATCAGCCAATTGGCTCGGACAGGATGGCGCTATGACAGAATTACAAGAAACTGAAATGCTGAAAAAAGAGCTCTTCGGTCTTTTCCAATACATCCAGAGGGTTCGCGAGGAAATCGTCGCCATCGAGCGCGACGCCGACGACGTCCATCAATTTGAAAGCATGTCCGACCAGTTGGACGCTATCGTCAAGGCCACCGAGGAAGCCACCGAAACCATCATGATCGCCATGGAAGGCAACGAAGAGGCGGTGGTGGAATTAAAAAAGACCATCACCGATCCCGAACAAACAGCCCTGCTCGTCAAAATCGTTGAAAACGGGCAGAAGGTCTTTGAGGCCTGCGCCTTCCAGGACATCACCGGCCAGCGGGTCACCAAGATCGCCAAATCCGTCACCTATGTGGAAAAAAGGGTCAACGCCCTGATGGACATCTGGGGCAAGGAAGAGCTGGAGAAGGTCGAAATCAAGCCGGAAGAGAAAAAGACCGAGGACGAAAAGATGCTCCACGGTCCGCAACTGGAAAAAGAAAACTCCCTCGGCCAATCCGAAATCGACGCCCTGTTCGATTGATACAAAAGACCCACGCCTTATGACCTCTACACATCGGATGCGAAACCGTGTAGTATTCTCATCCGTTTTTATTCATAAACTTCAATATGGATTAAAAAAATGGCGCGCCATGTCTCTTTTCTTTTCGCTCTTCTCCTCGGCGGCTTGGTCATGACCGGCGCAGCCTTGGCGGGCGACCCGGAAAACACGCTCTTTCTGGACCTGAAAGACGGCCGCGTGGTCATCGAAATGAGGCCCGATCTGGCCCCTAACCATGTCGCCCAGATCAAGAAGCTCGTCCGTGAAGGCTATTACGACGGGCTTAAGTTCCATCGGGTGATTGACGGCTTCATGGTCCAAGGCGGCGACAACGGCAAAGGCGGCTCGGGCGTCAAGCTCAAGGCCGAGTTCTCCGACGAACGTCACCTGCGCGGGGTGACGTCCATGGCCAGGACGTCCGATCCCAACAGCGCCGACGCCCAATTCTTCATCATGCTGGGGGCGTCGCCTCACCTGGACGGCCAGTACACCATCTGGGGCAAGGTGGTCGAAGGCATGGAGTTCGTGGATATGATCAAAAAGGGCTCTTCGGTGATGAACGGCATCGTCAGCAAGCCCGACAGCATCACCCGCATGCGGGTGGCCTCGGACGTTAAGTAATGGACGTTAAGTAATGGGCGTTAAGTAATGGGCGTCAAGTAGTAGGCGTTAAGTAGACGCCTTTTCCCCTTCTTTCGATCCGTCATCCGTCTTTTTCGCCCCGGGTAATTTGGGGGGTAAATTGAGGCGGATGTGCAGCTCCTTCAGGCGCCGGGGCTCGACGGCCGACGGCGCGCCCATGAGCAGATCCTGAGCCTGCTGGTTCATGGGGAAGGCGATGACCTCGCGGATGTTGGGCTCGCCGGCCAGCAACATGACCATGCGGTCGATCCCCGGGGCCGCGCCGCCGTGGGGCGGGGCCCCGAACTTAAAGGCGGAAAGCAGGCCGCCGAACTGCTCCTCCACCTCTTTCTTGGCGTATCCGGCGATTTTAAAGGCCTTGTACATGATACTAGGGCTGTGGTTGCGGATGGCGCCGCTGGATAACTCGACGCCGTTGCAGACGATGTCGTACTGGTAGGCGAGGATGTCCAACGGGTCCATGGTCTCCAAGGCCTCCAGGCCCCCTTGCGGCATGGAGAAGGGATTGTGGCTGAACTCCACCTGGCCTGTATCCTCGTTCAGTTCGTACATGGGGTAATCGACGATCCAGCAGAAACGGAACGCGTTCTCCTCTAAAAGCCCCAACTCGGCGCACACCCTGGCCCGCGCCGCGGCGGAGAACCTTTCGGCGTCCTTCTTTTGGCCGCAAACAAAAAATACGGCGTCGCCGTCGCCGGCGCCAACGGCCTCCTTGATGGCGGCGATGCGGTCCTCTTCCAGGTTCTTGCCGATGGGCCCCTTGGCCTCGCCGCCGGCGAAAATGATGTAGCCGAGGCCGCCGGCCCCCTCGTCGCGCGCCCAATCGTTGAGCTTGTCGAAAAAGCTGCGCGGCCTTGAAGCCGCCCCCGGCGCCGGAAGGGCGCGCACGACGGCCCCCTTTTCAACATTGCGGGCGAACAGGCCGAAGCCGGAGCCGCGAAAGGCTTCGGTGACGTCGCGCATCTGAAGCGGATTGCGCAGGTCCGGCTTGTCGTCGCCGTATTTCTCCATGGTCTCGGCGTAGGTTATGCGGGGGAACGGCGGCGCATTAACGCCGCGCGCGGCGCTGAATTCCTCGAATACGTCATGGAGGACCGGCTCTATTGCCGAGAAAACGTCCTCCTGTGTGGCGAAGGCCAACTCGAAGTCCAACTGGTAGAACTCCCCCGGAGAGCGGTCGGCGCGGGCGTCCTCGTCGCGAAAGCACGGCGCGATCTGGAAATACTTGTCGAACCCCGACACCATGAGAAGCTGCTTGAACTGCTGGGGCGCCTGGGGCAGGGCGTAGAACTTTCCCGGATGGTTGCGGCTGGGCGTCAGATAGTCCCTGGCCCCTTCCGGCGACGAGGCGGTGAGGATCGGCGTCTGGATCTCCAGGAACCCTTGATCCGTCATGTGGCGGCGGAAGGACGAAATGACTTGCGAGCGCAACTGGATGTTGGCGTGCATGCCCTGGCGGCGCAAATCGAGAAAGCGGTGGCGAAGGCGCATGTCGTCGGAAAACTCGGCGTCGCCGGCCACCTGCATGGGCAGCGTATCGGCCGGCGACTCGACGTGGATATGCTCCACCCGGAGCTCCACCTGGCCGGTGGGAAAGCTGGGGTTGATGGTGTCTTCCGAGCGCTTGACCACAGTGCCGGTGACGGTGAGCACGCTTTCGGGCCGCGCTTTCTCGGCGGTTTCGAACAGCGGACTGGAGACGTCGATGACGATCTGAGTCAATCCGTAATGGTCGCGCAAGTCGATGAAAAGCAGATTGCCGTGATCGCGCTTGCGGTGCAGCCAGCCGGAAAGGCGGGCCTTCCGGGAAGCGTCCTCCAGCCTCAATTGGCCGCAGGTGTGGGTGCGGTAGGGATGCATATCCTCGGTCATCGTAAGCCTTCACAAATGTTCGCGCGAATAAGGGGACGGGGGGGCGAATTTGTCAAGGTAAGCATCGAACTCTTCAGTCATGGCCGTGCTCGACACGGCCATCCACGTCTTTTTCGCCCCGCGAAAGAGAAGGCCAGCCTAGCGCACAGCTTGCCCGTCAAACACGAACCGCCTATGGTCTTTCTTATCCCTTTGATTGCGTCAACGGAGTGGAGGCATTGATGGAATGGCTGCTGATAATCGTCCTCTTTTCATCGACGGAGGATATCGACCACGCGCCGGTTCGATTCGAAACCCAACCTGAGTGCATTGCCGCGGCAGAGGCGTTTGTCAGGAAATTTCCTGCGTTTGAGTTCCGGGATCGCTCGGATAAACGAGCGGTGGAGACTCCCGTTATCCGCTCCTATGTAGAATGCATCCCGAAACCTTCCGGCTAATTCATGGGGACATTCGACTTTATGATTAATCGGGACACTATTTCCCGTCAGTAATCAAGAGTTCGTGGGGTTCCACGTTGAGGGCTTTTGCGATTTTGCTCAGCACGAGGGCGGAAGGGTTGCGCACCCCGCGCTCGATGCCGCTGATGTAGGTGCGGTGCATGCCGCACTCGAAGGCGAGCTGCTCCTGGGACAACTTTCTTTGGAGCCGGATGGCCTTCAGATTTCGGCCCACTTGCTTGCGGATATCCATGCCCGCAAGAACGCCACGGCGAACATTATTGGTCTACAGACTATGAGTCTCATTTTTGTTTACGAATAGCGCCCGCAACGCTAACCTCACACCCCCATGAAGCCCAAACCGTCACCATCAAGAAACCACACGCTATTATTAAAAGCCGCCCTTTGCCTCGCCCTAACCGCATCGACGGCGACGGCGGCCAAAGCCCCGCCCATCCTAGGCCCCTACACCGCCCGCGTCATCTCCATCCAAGACGGCGACACCCTAACCGTGGACGTCCCCCTATGGCCCGGCCTAACAATGCGCACAAAAGTCCGCCTAGCCGGAATAGACGCCCCTGAACTAAAAGCCGCCTGTAAGAAAGAGCGCACTCTGGCAATCCAAGCCCGCACCCACCTAACCACCCTAGCCACCCCCCAAGTCCGACTCACCGACGTACGGCTAGGCAAATACGCGGGCCGCGTCGTGGCGCGGGTGCTAACCATGACCGGCGAGGATGTATCGGCAGTGATGCTGAGCAAGGGACTAGCGCGGGCCTATGACGGAGGGAAGCGTGAAGGATGGTGTGATTAACCTGCATTTTTTCAATTTAATGTATAATGTCTGAAATTTTTTGGAGAGAAAAATGTTTGGAATGACTTTTCCAGTTAAGGTCTATGACCGCCTGTCTAAGAAAGGCTGGGAACCTGATGATATTGGTGGATATAAAGGGCAGGAAATATTTAGACAAATTTGTTATGCGCTAAAAGAATAATGGGTATGACGCTGATAGGGCGGCAATTTTATGGGATAAATGTTTGAGGGATGATGCTGAGGCATTGAAAACAATGCGTGACGATACGGGATTAATCGGCATGACCCTTTTTGGGACAGATTAAATGGATATTTGATAGGTGGGGGTCAGGGCAGGGGCAGGTCTTGCATTTTAGCATTTTCGCCTCTTTTGAATTAAGCATCCTGACCTTACGCCGTTTCCGGCGTTTCGCCTGAAGCGGTCGCGCGGACGATGCGTTTTAGTTCATCGGCCATTTTTTGTGTTGCGATGCTCAGGTCGTGATTTAGCTGCATGGTCGACCAAAGGCCGGGGCCGGCGCCAAAGTAAACGCCGAGGCGCAGCGCCGTTTCCACCGTCACTGTGCGCTCGCAGTTGATGATGGCCGTGATGCGATTGGCGGGGACTCTGATTTCAAGCGCAAGCTTGTTGGCGCTCAATTTGCGGGCCGCCAATTCCCGCTTTAGCAATTTTCCGGGATGTGTGCGTGTGCGCATGGTGTGGCTCCTTCATTACGCCTAATGATAGTCGACAATTTCCACGTCCTCCAAAACAATTTCGGGGACATGATGTAATTGCTTAATTTCACGGGTTCCAAGGGCCTTGCCCTTGGTTGGGGTTAAGGGGGCGGGTAGCTGACGGCTGATAGCTGACGGCTGATAGCCGACCGCTTCCACCATCGCTCCGGGTGGGCCGCCCGCCCTAACGGGTGGGCCAGCCCCCGCCCTAAAGAGACGGCGGCGCTCCCCTAGCGGGTGTTTCCAATTTCGCCGCCGGGAAACATCCTTACAAACTCCCGGTTTATCTATATATTCCGTCACTTCGTTGGAGTGGGGCGCGTTCCATAATGAAGCTCAGTTACTACCCAGGCTGTACGCTCAAGGACAAGGCGAGGAACTTCGAGGACTCCACCATTTCCTCGATGAAGTTCCTTGGCGTCGAGCTTGAAGAGCTTGAGCGCTGGAACTGCTGCGGCACGGTTTTCTCCCTGGCCAGCGACGACTTGATGCGCCATTTGGCCCCGGTCCGCAATCTGATCCGGACCAAGGAGGCCGAGGCCGGGGAGCTCACCACCACCTGCGCCATGTGCTACAACACGCTGAAAAGGGCCAACCTGCACGTCAAGGCCAACCCGGACATCTTGGAGCGGATGAACGACTTCATGTACGATGAGGAAGTGGACTACGAAGGCGACGTCGAGGTCACCCACCTGATGGAGGTCTTGCGCGACAAGATCGGCTACGAGGCGCTGTCGGAGAAAGTGACCAAGCCCCTGGAGGGCCTGAAGGTGGCCGGCTATTACGGCTGTTTGCTGACGCGGCCCAGGGAAGTGGCCTTCGACGACGTGGAGAACCCCTCCTTTTTCGAGGGTTTGATTGAAGCCCTCGGCGCCAGTGCGGTGGACTTCCCCCACAGGTCCGAGTGCTGCGCCTCCTACCAGACCGTCGACAAGCCGGAGATCGTGGCTCAGCAAACACAGAAGATTCTCAAGTCCGCCAAGGCCCAGGGCGCCGACATCGTCGCCGTCAGCTGCCCCCTTTGCGCCTTCAACCTGGACAGCCGCCAAGAGGACGCGGCGCGCGCATACCCGGGCTTCGAACATATTCCCGTGGTTTATTTCACCCAGTTGATGGCCATGGCTTTCGAGAGGCCCTCCACCGAGATCGGCTTGGACGCCCATTACATAAACCCCTGTCCGGTGCTTGCCGAGAAAGGATTTTTGTAATGTTCTTCGGAGCCCTCAAAAGTCAGAAAGGCGCACTCACCATCAATAAAAATTGGTGCAAGGGCTGTGGTTTTTGCGTTGAATACTGCGTTGAGGACGTTTTGGAAATTTCATTGGAGTACAACGCAAAGGGCTACCATCCGCCTTTTGTCAAGGCCGCCGAGAATTGCAACAATTGCCGTATGTGCGAAATCATTTGTCCTGAATTCGCGCTTTTCGTTACGCCCGTTGAAGAGCCCGTTGAAGAGGAGAAGTAACCGTGCGCAAGATCGCCGCTAATCCCAAGGCCGTCGACACCGGCACCCATTTTTTGGACGGCAACCACGCCGTTACCGAAGGCGGTCTCGTCTCCGGGGCCAACTTTTTCGCCGCCTACCCGATTACGCCCTCCACCGAGATCGCCGAGCTGTTCGCCGAGCGCATTCCCAAGATCGGCGGCATCTTTATCCAGATGGAGGACGAAATCGCCGCCTTGGCCGCCAACATCGGCGCCGTTTGGGGCGGCGCCAAGGTGATGACCACCACCTCTGGTCCCGGATTTTCGCTGATGATGGAAAACATCGGCCTGGCGGTGATGATGGAGGTCCCCATGGTCATCACCAACGTCCAGCGCGCCGGCCCTTCCACCGGGCTGCCCACCTACGTCGCCCAGCAGGACATGATGCAGGTGCGCTGGGGCTCTCACGGCGATTACGAAATCATCGCGCTCTGCCCCGATTCGCCCCAGGAGTGCTTCGACCTCACCATCGAGGCCTTCAACCTGTCGGAGACCTACCGCGTTCCTGTCTTCATCATGATCGACGAATGCATCGGACATATGCATGAAAAGGTGGTGATTCCCGAGGCCAAGGACATCAACGTCCTGGACCGCCGCTGGTACGACGGCCCCAAGGGGCAATACAAACCCTACAAGGTCGGCAAGGACGGCATCGCGCCCATGGCCAAGGCCGGCGACGGCCACCACATGCACGCCACCGGCCTGACCCATGACGAACGCGGCTACCCGGCCCTCACCGTCGCCCAGCAGAAAATCGTCATTCCCCATTTGATCGACAAGATCAAGAATAACGCCGACAAGATCATCAAACTCGAGGAAACGGACGTCAAAGGCGCCGAGGTCGTCGTCATGTCCTACGGCATTACGTCCAGGGTGGCGGTCAGGGCCGTTCAATTGGCGAAGGAGGCCGGAATCAAGGTCGGCTCCATCCGCCTGATCACCGCATGGCCCTTCCCCGAAAAGCGAATCAAGGAAGTGGCCAAGGACGTGAAGGCCATCATCTTCCCCGAAATCAACATGGGACAAATGGTGTTGGAGGCCGAAAGGTGCGCCGGCGGACAGTGCAAGGTCGTCTCCATCCCCCACCCGGGCGGCGACGTCCATGACCCCGACGACATCGTCGCCGCCATCAAGGAGGCAATCAAATGACCGAGACAACCGCCGAAGACCAAGAATACGCCGACGGGGAGGATTTCATCGAAGGAAACCCCATGGCCAACTTCCTGCGCATGGAGCGGATGCCCCATATCTGGTGTCCCGGCTGCGGCATAGGCACGGTCGTCACCTCTTTCGCCGAAGCCGTCAAGAAAAGCGGCATCGATATGGACAAGCTGGCCGTGGTCTCGGGCATCGGCTGCACCGGCCGGGTCGCCGGCTACGTCAACCTGGATTCCTTTCACACCACCCATGGCCGCCCCATCGCCTTCGCCACCGGACTGAAGCTGGCCAACCCCGAACTCAAGGTGGTGGTCTTCAGCGGCGATGGCGACATCATGGGCATCGGCGGCAATCACTTCATCCACGCCGCCCGGCGCAACATGGACCTGATCGTCATCTGCGTGAACAACTTCACCTACGGCATGACCGGCGGCCAAGTGACGCCGACGACGCCGAAAACCGCCAACGCCTCCACCGCGCCCCACGGCAATTTCGAGAACGCTTTCAGCCTGCCGTTCCTGGCCGACGCCTGCGGCGCCAACTACGTCGCCCGCTGGACCTCCCTGCACGCCCGGCGCATCACCGGCTCAATCCAGGAGGCCTTCAACAAGAAAGGCCTGTCCTTCATTGAGGTGATCACGCCCTGCACGACGCTATACGCCCGCAGGAACCGCCTCGGCGACGGCCTGGACGCTTTGCAGTACTATCACGACAAGTCCGAGATCAAGCACGGCGCCGACACCCGGGAAGTCGACATCGGCTTTCAGGACAAGATCATCATGGGAAAGTTCGTCGATAGGGACAACCCCTCGTTCCTGGAGGCCATGAACACCCAGTTCAGCACCGTCATGGGCGACGATTACCAGCTTTACGGCAAGACCGAATGTGAAGGGGATTGCGGCGAATGAGTGAAATCAGATTCTCAGGATTTGGCGGACAGGGAATCGTGCGTTGCGCCCTGATCGCCGGCAAGGCGGCGAACATTTTCGACGACAAGTTCGCCACCATGACCCAGAGCTTCGGCCCCGAGGCCCGCGGCGGCGCCTGCGCCTCGCAGCTGGTGGTTTCCGATGAGCGCATCGCCTATCCTTACGTCACCAAGGCGGACATTCTCATCACCTTGTCTCAGGAGGCCTACGACAAGTACGAGCCGCAAATGAGCGATGACGGCGTCCTCATCGCCGACCAGGACCTGGTCAAGACGCGGCCCGCGCGCGACAACATCACCTTGCACGTGGTGCCGGCGACCCGCTTCGCCGAGGAGCTGGGCAACCGCATTTTCACCAACTTGGTGACTCTCGGGTTCTTTACCGGAATCACCGGGGTGGTTTCCCCCGAAGCCATGAAGAACGCCCTGCCCGGCCTGGTCCCGGACCGGTTTCTCACGCACAACGTCAAGGCCTTTGAAAGAGGATACGATTACGCCAAGGAAGTCTTGGGCGAGAGCAAGGGCAAGGCGAAGGCGGGCAAGACCAAGGTAAACAAGAAAAAAGGTAAGAAGTAGGGCCGCTGAAGGCGCGGCCGCTGATAGCTTCCGAGGAAATGGGATGACAAAGCGCACCGGAGTTTTCGTCTGCCACTGCGGCACCAACATCGCCGCGACCGTCGACGTCAAAAAGGTGAAAGAGGAACTGGCCAAGGAGGAAGGCGTGGTCTTCTCCGAGGACTACCTCTATATGTGCTCCGAGCCGGGCCAGAACACGGTTATCGAGGCCATCAAGGACAACAAGCTGGACAGCGTCGTCGTCGCCTGCTGCTCGCCCACCCTCCACGAAAAGACCTTCCGCGACGTCACCGAGCTCGCCGGCGTCAATCAGTTCCAATGCGAAATCGCCAACATCCGCGAACAGTGCAGCTGGGTCCACAAAGACAAGGACGTGGGCACCGAAAAAGCCATCAAGATCACCCGCAGCGCCTTCATGAAGGTCATGCGCAACGAATCCCTGACCCCCCAGCGCATTCCCGTCACCCGCCGGGTGATGGTCATCGGCGCCGGCATCGCCGGCATCCAGGCGTCCCTGGACATGGCGGCGGCCGGCTATGAAGTGGTCCTGGTGGAGAAAGACCCCACCATCGGCGGCAACATGCTCAAGTTGTCCGAGACCTTCCCGACGCTGGACTGCTCCCAGTGCATCCTCTCGCCCAAGATGGTGGAGCTGTCAAAAAACCCCAAGATCAAGCTGCACATCAAAAGCGAAGTTACGGAAGTCACCGGCTTCGTCGGCAACTTCAAGGCCAAGATCCACAAGAAGCCCACTTACGTGGACGCCGAGCTGTGCAAACTGTGCGATCATTGCACGGACGTCTGCCCGATCATCGTTCCCAACGAATACGATTTAGGGCTCACCGGGCGCCGCGCCATTTTCATTCCCTTCGCCCAGTCCATTCCCGCCACCTTCTACCTGGACGAAGACACCTGCATGGGCATCAATCCCATCTCCTGCGGCAAGTGCGCCGAGCCCGACGTTTGCGAGCCATTGGCCATCGACTTCGACATGCAGCCCGAGACCATCGAGGAAGAGATCGGGGCCATCATCGTCGCCACCGGGTTCGAGCTTTACGGTAAGGAAAAACTGTCCGAATACGGCTATGGCAAGTACCCGGACGTGCTCGACGGCCTGCAATTCGAACGGCTGTGTTCGGCCTCCGGCGCCACCGGCGGCCACATCCTGCGCCCTTCGGACCACAAGGTTCCCAAGAAAATCGTCTTTATTCAATGCGTCGGCTCGCGCGACCCCGAGCTTCACTGCCCCTATTGCTCCAAGGTCTGCTGCATGTACACGGCCAAGCACGCCATGCTGTACAAAAAGCACGTTCCCGACGGCAAGGCGCACATTTTCTATATCGACATCCGCTCCGGCGGCAAAGGCTACGAGGAATTCATCCAGCGCGCCATCGACGACGATCACGTCATGTACCTGCGCGGCAAGGTGTCCCAGCTTTACGAAGAAGACGGCAAGATCATCGTCCAGGGTTCCGACACCCTGTCCGGACAAATGGTCGAGATCAACGCCGACATGGTGGTGCTGGCGGTGGCCATGGTTCCGACCAGGGGAACCAGGGAAATGGCCAAGGTCCTCAAGATTTCCCTGGACAAGGACGGCTTCCTGGCCGAGGCCCACCCCAAGCTGAAGCCGGTGGAAAGCGTCACCGCGGGCGTCTTCCTGGCCGGCGCCGGCCAATCGCCGAAGGACATCCCCGAAACCGTGGCCCAGGCCAGCGCGGCGGCGGCCAAGGCGATCATCCTGCTGTCCCAGGAAACCCTGGCGGCGTCGCCCTCGGTGGCCCGGGTGGTCACGGATCTTTGCACCGGCTGCGCCATGTGCGTACAGGCCTGCCCCTTTGACGCCATTAAGCTCGACGCTGAAAAGGCAAGCGTCAACGAAGCCTTGTGCCAAGGCTGCGGCACCTGTACGGCCACCTGTCTGCGCGCCGCCATCGACGTCAAGAACAACACGCCGCTGCAAATTTTTGACATGATCAACGTCGCGCTCGGAGGGTGACTGGTGTCTAGTACCCACTTTGAACCCAGAATCGTCGCCTTTCTGTGCAAGTGGTGCTCCTCGGCGGGCAGCGACCTCGCCGGCGTTTCGCGCATGCAGTACCCGGCCAACATCGTGCCGATCACCGTCATGTGCTCGTCGCGGGATGGCACGTAAACGCGGTCGCCGACCCGGTAATTCATAGCCCGCTCCACTCGGGGATAATGTCGAACCTGGGGTGAATGCCGGCCTTGTTGACGGGCCCGTCGGGCAGGCCCTCGTCTTCCCGGCAGAGCTCGCAGAGGATGATTTCCTCAACGCCGTCTCGGAATTCCAACGCCGCGACCGGCGCTA
>CAJXGZ010000002.1 GCA_913053795.1 uncultured Rhodospirillales bacterium
CGCAGCAGCGGCCTGGGCTCCCGCCACTCGACGTCAAAGCCGATGAGGCTTGCCGAAAACCGCAGGAAATCCCGGGCGTTGTCCATGCCGCCATGAACCCCGTACTGCCACAGACGGTGCGTGACATCGTCCGGCAACGTCGAAAATGCGGATAATTCGGCGTCGGGCTGGTCGTCGCCGGGATAAAACGCCACGGGAATGTCGTTTTCCCGGCAAACGGCCGACGCCTGCTCGACGCCGTAGGGCCAATAGCCGCGCCCTCCCAGAAGGCGAACAACCACCAGCCGGGCTTTGGCGATGACGTTCTCCACATAGAGGTCCACCGACATGTTGTGGCCCAGGTGCAGCAAATTAGCCAGCCTTAAGGTGGGAAAGCCCTCGCCACCCAACTCAGCAAAGGCGGCGGCCAAGCAGGACAGCTCGGAATCCGCAGCGGAAAGCACGACAATGTCGCCGGGGCTCTGCTCCAGATCAACGGCTTTTGATCCGTCGGCGATTCCTCCAGGCTGGGCGGCAAGCAGGTGCATGGCTTATTCGGTAACCCGCTCCTTGGGAAATTGCGCCGTCACCGTGGTCCCTTTCCCCAAAGCGCTTTCAACTTTCAAAGAGCCGCCATGCAACTCGATCAGTCCCTCGGTCAACGGCAACCCAAGGCCCGTGCCTTCGTATTTTCTTGCAAGCTTACTATCGACTTGGCCGAATTGCGTCATTGCCTTGGCGATGCCCAGTTCATCCATGCCAATGCCTGTATCACTGATAATCAACGACAGTGAACCGTCATCGCTAAGTTGCGCCTTGAACGCGACCTCGCCCCCTTCCTCCGTGAATTTGACGGCGTTTGACAACAGATTGAGAATGATTTGCTTGACCCGGCGCGGGTCGGCGAGGAGATGGGGAGAATCCTCTTTGATATCGCAAGACAGTTTAAGATTGCCTGCTTTCGCGCGGGAGGAAACCATCCGCATGACCGCCTCGGCGAGGTCGCTCACAACCAGGTTCTCATCATGAAGCTCAAGACGGCCGCCTTCAACCGCCGCCACGTCCAGGATGTCATTAATGAGTTCAAGAAGGTGTTCGCCGGACGAAAAAATATCGTTGACATATTCCCGCTGTTTGTCATTTGCGAGGGCGCCGAATGTTTCATTCCTGAGGGAGTTCGAAAAACCGATGATGGCGTTCAGCGGGGTGCGCAGCTCATGGCTGGTGTTGGCGAGCAATTCCGACTTGGCGCGGTTGGCGATCTCCGCCTGCTCCTTGGCCAGCTTAAGCTTTTCCTGAGATTTCTTGTGCTCCGTGATGTTTTCGTGCATGGCGACAAAATGGGTAATGTCGCCATTTTCCGACTTGATGGGAGAAATGGACACCGCCGACCAAAAATATTCGCCATCCTTACGCTTATTCTTGATTTCACTACGCCATTGGCGCCCCGATGTGATGGTTTCCCAAAGATCCTTGATCTTTTCCGGGGGCGTTCCTTCGGACTTCAGGATGCGTGGATTTTGACCCACGGCTTCCTCAGGCGAATAGCCCGTCATTTCCGTGAAACTTGGATTGACGTATTCGATGACTCCGTTGGGATCGGTGATAAAAATCATGACCGGGCTTTGTTCGATAGCGCTGGTCAGCTTTTGCAATTCCCGGGTTCTTTCCTCAACGCGTTTTTCAAGTTCATCGTGAGCTTTTTGCAATTCCTCTTCCGCCCGCTTCTTCTCCTTTATGAGCCGGCCCCGCTCTAGCACCTTGCGGATGGAATTTTCCAGAAGGTCGAGGAACGTGTTTCCGGGCTCCTTAACCACGTAATCAGCGGCGCCGAGCCGCAAGGCCTCCATCGCCACCGTCAAGTCGCCGGCCCCGGACACAACGATCGCCGGTGGGCCTGACTCCATGCCCGCAAGAGCTTTGAGAACCTCCATGCCGCCCACTCTAGGCATTTTAAGGTCGAGGGCGACGACGTCGTAACCCGTCCTCTTAATCATGTACAAGCCTTCACGCCCATTGGCGGCCATATGAACAGTATAACCACGCTTGGTCAGGCGCCGCTGGACGAGGTGGGCCAGGGCTTGGTCGTCCTCCATGTAGAGAACTTTTGGCTTGTAGCTATCCGCCATTAGTCGGTGACATCATGATGTTCACGAACAGGCCGAGGTCCTTGATAACCTTGGTGAATCCGGCATGGCCCACGGGTTTGACCACATAGGCGTTGCACCCTATCCTGTAGCAGTTGTCAATTTCCGTCTGGTCATCGGTTGTGGTGAGCATAATGACGGGGATATCCTTGGTCTTTTCGTTCCCCTTGAGGCGGCGCAAAACCTCGGCGCCGTTCATCACGGGCATGTTGATATCGAGCAGAACCAGCATATGCTTGGGATGCTTTTCGCCCGCGTACTCACCTTCGGAAAAAATGTAGTCCGTCACCTGTTTGCCGTTCACGAACTTGATGACGTCGTTGGTGAAGCCGGACCGCTTTAAGTTCCGCTCGATCAGCGCGGCGTGCGCGGGATCGTCCTCAACAAGCAGGATGGTCACTGGATTCATGGCGTCATTCCTTGTATCCCTCAAGCTGGCGCGTGATTTCCTTTAAGCTGGCGCGCAATTTCGCTTCTTCCGGCAAGGAGAAGCTGAAAATGGATCCCTTACCCAGTTCAGAGTCGCACCATATACGCCCACCCATGCGGCGGACCAGGGTTTGCACATAGTTGAGTCCCATTCCCTCGCCCTCCGTTTCCTGTTCGCCGACGCGCTTGAACAGGTCAAAGATCAGAGGAATATCGCCCTTGGCGATTCCGGCGCCGTTATCCTTGAAGTGAAACACTGTCGTCTTGTCCACGGTTTCGGCGCTGACGTCTATAATTCCCGGGCGATCAGGAGACAAATATTTTATAGCGTTGTCCAGCAGGTTTAGAAAAATCTGCTCCAGGGCGAGGGCGTCCGCCTGCACCACCGGCATCTCGCCGGTGACGACCTTGACGCCGTCCGCTTCGATCCGGTGGACGAGGGCCTTCAGATTTTCACCAATGATTTTTCGCGAATCCACGTCTTCGATTTTGAGATCGCGGCGCCCCACCCGGGACAAATTGAGGATCGAGTTGATAAGTCGGTCCATGTTCCCGGCCGAGGCGTCAATGAAGTCGAGCGCTTCGGGAATCCGGTTGTTCAGGAGTTCATCCAGCTTCTTTCTCTGGTTTTCCTTCAGGCCCTTAACGCCGCCCACAATGGTTTTGACATCCGCCAAATCCTCCTTCAACTCGCCGGAGAAGCCCTGAATGCTGACCAGGGGGGAGCGCAGGTCATGGGAAACGATGTAGGCGAAATTCCTGATTTCCTTGTTGGCGTCCACCAAGTCTCGGGTTCTTTCCAGAACCTGCTCCTCCAATGAATCGGCGACCTCGCGCAGCTCCGTGTGGGAGGCGTTCAAGCGCGCCAGCATGGTGTTGAAGGCGCCGGCGAGCTGGCTGATTTCGTCATCGCCCTGCACGGGGGCCTCCACCACTTCGCCGCCGGCGATCCGGTTGGCCAGCGCCGTGAGATGGCGGATCGGCTGGGTGACGCGTCTGGCGAAAACCATGGTGACCAGAACGAGGACCACCGTAATCAGCGCCACCAGCAGGAACAGACGGTTGAGCAGATCGCTGGATTGCTCCTTCAAGACAGAAAGCTTCGCCACCGCGCCAAGGGTGAAAAAGCGGTTGGGCAGGCCCCAGTCTTCGAAACTTAGGCGATCCAACGCAAGCCCCAGGCCCATGCCGGGATAAAAAGCGCGCAAATGGTCCCGGCGCCCGTCGACGCTTAATTTCCGCGCCTTTTGCTTTGGAAAATCATCCAAATAATTCGCCCGGAGATTCCGCTCGAACGCCAAGCGCTTGTCCGGCAGAGGGTGTATCAGATAGTCGCCTTGCTCGTTGGTCAGGAAGTAAAAAATGTTCTCGGGCGCCTCGTAAAGCGAAGAAGCGAAAATATCGAAATTCACGTTAATGATAACAATGCCGAAACCTTTACCTTTTTCATCGAAGATGGGAACGGCGGTGCGCAGAACCGTCTCCGGCGGATAAGAGATTTTACCCTGCTCCCGGTTGAGGTTGATATGGGAAAAATAGATTTCACCCGGCCTTAGAGAGCTTGTTTTTCTGAAATAGGCGCGGTCCCCCTTCCGTTGCAGTTCCGTGATGGGAGTCGCCTTGACGCCCGCCCCGGCGCGTTCCACACGTCAGCCACGCCGATAACCCGAATTTGGCTGTAGGAGGCGCGCTGTTGAAGAACTGTTTTGAACAAAGTCTCCAGGCGCTTGCGCCAGAGCTCCAGGGTCATGTTCTCGGCATCGTCGGCGCCGCCGTGGACCGAGCGGATAATGCCGTTGGTGGCGGGACTGCTGGACAGGAACCACACGTCCTCGGCCAAGGTTCCCAGTTTGCTTTTTAAAACTTCCTTTTCACGCGCGATCTCGTCGGCCAGGCGCACCAGGGCTTGACGCTGGAGCAGTTCATCGGAGCTTTGATAAGAAAGGCCCGCCATTCCCATCACTCCAGCCAAGGTAATGATCAGGGAGAACAGTCCGAACTTGAGGGGAAGGGTGAACCTCATGGCCGCGCTCCGCCGTGACGGTCAAACGCCAGCAGATCGGTGAGCAGGATATGGGCGAAATCCAGCATCTGTAAAACATGGCCCGGAGTCTTGTTTCCCGGGGCTTTTTCAATGGGCTCGGGCTCCTTGGCGACGCCCAGGCGCCCTTTGAGCGTTATCAATTCGGCCTGGACGACGCTCAACAGATTATAAACGTCGCTGGGCGTGACTTCTTCGCCTTGCCGGGGAACGGGCGGCTGCTTCGCGTAGATGCCGGCGCACCGCTGGATACGCTCGATATGCTCCAATACGGCGATGGCGTTTGCGATCACGTCGTCGGACGTTTTCCCGGCGGCCAAGGGCGGCAAGCGGTGATCCTTGTAACGGTTCAGATGTCGGGAAATCAACTCGATCTCGGCGATGACCTCCTGGGTTTTCCGGTAGACGTCGGTGGACGAGAAGCCCTCGCCGCCCAGGATCACGTCATCGGGTGTTTTGCCCTTTTCCGGCGCAGGTTCGGAGATATGCCGCTGTACGCCCAGGCGGTGCTTAATGCTCTGCATTTCGGCGATAACGATCTGAAGGGCGTCGTACACTTCGGCCGGCGTCTCCACCGGCCTTGGAGGCTTGGGAACCTGTACGGGCTCCATCCACAGGTTTTTTTGCGCCCCAGCGATGCGCTCCAGCAATTTATAGGCTGCGGCGATTGCGTGATTGGGATGTTTGCCCAAGGGGCGTTTGGGCTTTTTCACGTCCCCGAGGAGATTTTGGGTCATCCGCAGAAACCGCGCCAAACCTACGACCCATACGCTTTGGGCGTGGACATCGCTGGGCGTGACGCCACGAACCCCAAGCAGGGGGTCAAGAGCCCGCGAGACGCTCCAAAGCCGCCGGTAGTCATCGGCGGGCGTCTTGCCCACCAGCTTGGCTCCGGTTTCAAGAGCAGCGTCCGGAACCAACAGGCGCATCTCGCCGGCCAGGCGCTCAACCATCCGAAACGCCTCCGTTAGGCGTAACTTCACGCGCCGGATAAGGGGGCGCGCTCACCGCCCCCATGCCCCTGTTTTCCCGCAAACGATTGATTTTTTTCAGGACCTCCAACGCCTTTTGCAGCACATGGCGGGGCGCCTTGTTTTTTTGCGCCAGCGTCCCGGGCCAGGGGCTTTTGACGTTCGCCTTCGCTCTCAACTCCTCCACCAGGACGGACAGAATCAGGGCCTGAGCGTAGACATCGGAAGAAGACTTGTTGATGGCGCCCGCCCAGGCCGGAACAGCCGCAGCCTGCAGAAATAAGCAAACCAACCCCACGTTGATAAACAAAACTCTAATCACGGCATTCAAGATCATGAGCCAAAAAATCCATTTTCAGCGCGTTTTAAAGCGCTTCCGCCCCGTAAAATCAAGGCAATTTCGCCCTAATCCATTGATATCAAACAAAACATAGCCAAATTTCATAGGGAATGTAGGCATCCATGGACATATGTAAACATGTCTTGTCATTTCAACGAAAACCTTGACGCCATCAATGCTCCAATTCCACATACAGGGAATATATAGAAGAAACCTGCAAATGTCAAGATTATTATCCGCAAAATAATGGAACATTTGCGGATCATATGCCGCGGCTTTCTATGAAGAGCCGCTGGTCAGCGCCGCTTGAATGGCGGTCCGGTCCAGACCCTTTTGGCCGATCACCACCAACCGTCCGCCACGCTCCTCATCCGGACGCCAGGGGCGGTCGTAATAGCGCTGGATGCGTCCGCCGACGCCCTGGACCACGTGGCGCATGTCCTTGTCCGTCACATGGACGAAGCCCTTGACGCGCAGGATATCATGGGCCTCGGTGGCGAGCCTGATGCGCGTTTCAAGTTCCTTGGGATCGCTTATGGCCTCCAAGTGGACGACGAAGCTATCGAAATCATCGTGGTTGTGGTCGCCGCCGCCGTCGTGGCGGGACGCCCTGCCCTCGATATGATCCTCGACGGCGCAGCCTTGGCCGAGGACCACGCGCACGTCAACGGCGCCATGCACGGAGTCCACTATTTTCACCTTAGCTCCCCCTGGGGATATCCCGGAAATCACGGCGCGCACCGACGACAAGGCCGTTTCGTCGAGCAAATCCACCTTGTTGAGCGCCACCAGATCGGCGCAAAGGATTTGGTCCTCGAACACTTCCTCCAGGGGAGCCAAATGATCCAGGGCCTCATCGGCCTCCCGCTCGTCCTGAACGGCGCCCGGGTTCTCGGCGAATCGTCCCATGAAACGCCCTGCGGCGACGGCGGGGGCGTCAATCACGGCGATGACGCCGTCAACGGTGACGCGCGAGCGCACCTCGGGCCAATTGAAGGCCTTGACCAGGGGCTTGGGCAGGGCCAGGCCCGAGGTCTCGATGACGATGTGATCAGGCGGCTCCGGGCGCTCCAGCAGCATCTCCATGGTGGGCAGGAATTCGTCGGCCACCGTGCAGCAGATGCAGCCGTTGGCCAGCTCGACGACATCGTCGCCGCCACAACCCGCAACCGGGCAGCCCAAGAGCATCTCGCGATCGAAGCCAAGGCCTCCGAATTCATTGATGATCACGGCGATGCGTCTGCCGCCCGCATTCTCCAGCACATGACGCAGCAGGGAGGTCTTGCCGGCGCCGAGAAAGCCGGTGATCACGGTGGCCGGAATTTTCATAGATTTACGTCCTTGAGAATCGTCGGCAGACCGGCGGTAATCAAGACGACCCTGTCGGAGGCCAGGGCCATGGATTGATGAAGCCCCCCCGCCGCGTCGACGAAATCCCGCGCCAGCTTGTTGTCGGGAATGACGCCTTGCTCCACTTGGCTGGAAACGAACACCACCGGTCCCTTCAAGGCGTCCAGCGATCTGATCAGGGACTCGGTTTCCTCGCCCGCATTGCGTCCAGCCTCCATGAGATTGCTTAGCCAAATGGTTAGACACTCCACCAGGATGGGGCGTTCGGGCGTGGTGTGCGCCTTCATGGCCTGGGCCAGATCCAGGGGTTCTTCCACCGTCATCCAAATTTCGCCGCGCCGTTGGCGGTGAATGCGGACGCGTTCGGCCATTTCCTCATCCCTGATCTCGGCGGTGGCGATGTAAAGCCCGGTTAAGCCCACATTTATCAAGCGTTCGGCGTAAGTGCTTTTCCCGGATCGGGCGCCGCCCAACACCAGGGTAATGGGGGGCAGGGAGACCGGAGAAATCAAAGGGAAGTCCTTTCAATTATTAGAGCTGCAATTAAAGGGGTCAGGCCCCTTTAATTTGAATTGACTCCGCCGATCCGCCAAGCGCCGGCTGAACCGGCGTGAACGCCGTGGGAGACATGTTGGCCCTCGGCGGCGAAAAAATCCAGCTTGGTCAAGGACAAGGGATCGATCTTCACACACAGCGCCTTATTCAACTCCAGCCCAAGGGCCAAGGCGACGGCGGCGCGAATGGGGCCGCCATGGGCGACGACGACGATCTGGGCGCCGGAATGGGCGGCGTTGAAGCGCTTGATAACGGCGGAGACCCGCATAAAAACATCGGCGAAGCTTTCTCCCCCCTGGGGCGCATTTGCCGCCGGGTCCCGCCAGAATTCCCGATAGACCGTATCCGTCTCTATATTGAAATCATCCCAAGCCTTGCCTTGCCAGTCGCCGAAATCCTGCTCCGCCAAATCCTTTTCAATAATGGGCGCCGGGATATTAAAGCCTTGCCGGGCGATGGCGGACGCCGTTTCCTTGGCCCGCGAAAGATGGCTGGTCAGCCATACGGCTTTCCCGGGCAGGATGCGCGCCAGAGCTTGAAAGCTTGACCTTTGGGAAAGGTCGCAAGAAACATCCCGGTTTCCGTAGATGACGCCTTTTTGACCGACGACCGGGGCGTGGCGCACCCAGTGCCAGCGGGTTGGCCCAGGGGCGTTTATTGGGGCGTTTATTGGGGCGCTCATTCGCCCGCCGCGGCCAAAGCCAGCAACGCCGTTACTTCTACAACCTGTTGAGCGGCGCCGAGAACGTCGCCGGTGTAGCCGCCGATCTGCGAGCGGGCCAGCCAAGCCATCAACGCCACAACCACGGCCACCGCGAGTATAGCGATGACGACAGCTCCGGGGTGCGGAAAAAAGAAGGCCAGCGCCACGCCGATGACGATGGCGGAAATCACGCTTTCCTTTTCGGGACATCCGGTGGCGGCGCCAAGGCCGTCCGTCCTTGCCGGCTTCAACGCCAACATCAAAGCCGGCAACACGGCGCGCGACAAGGCGCCCGTGGCGACAAGGGCCAGAGCCGCGGTCTCCGGCGTCAACATGCCGGAAAGCGCCGAGGCGCGAAGGCCGACGCTGAATATGACGGCGAGCACGCCGTAGACGCCGATGCGGCTGTCGCGCATGATCCTGAGCTTGTCGTCACGGGTTTCGCCGCCGCCGAAGCCATCGGCGACGTCGGCCAAGCCGTCTTCGTGCAAGGCCCCGGTCAGCAGCGCCCCCACGCCCAGCCCGACGAAAGCGCAGGCCATCGGATGCAGCCCCAATGAATAAGCAATATACAGGGCCAGTCCCGACGCCGCGCCGACGCCCGCCCCGGTCAGCGGAAAGGCCCGCGCCGCCTGGGCCAGCGGACGCTCAGACTCTCCCTCGGCGAAACGAAAGGGGATGCGCGTTAAAAACGCCGCGCAAGTCTTGATGTCGAGCCAAACCTCCCAAAAGGTTTTCACGAAGGTTTTCATGATTGTTTCCATGGCGCCGTACAGTGTAATTAAAGGCTTAATTTAAATCCATGTTTTGTAGAGCGCTTTCAGTTCAACTGGAAACGCTCAAGGCCGCGAAGCGGCTCGCCGGTTGCCCGGCGCACCCGCGCCGGGCATGGACCTTCAGGTCTATGCCGTGAGCAATAAAAGGAGCGTTCCCTTGACGGCATCCCTGTCCGTAAGCACCCTCGATCAATTCCGCCTGCTGTTGAAGGACCTCCCCGGTCCCGACGAGGCGGCGGCCGCGCAAGCAAGAGACCGCGAGCCGAAACTCACCAAACCGCAAGGGTCCCTGGGGCGGCTTGAACATCTAAGCCAATGGCTGTCCGCCTGGCAGGGCCGCCACCCGCCCCGCATGGTGCGCGCCTCGGCTTGCGTTTTCGCCGGCAATCACGGCGTCACGCGGCGGGGCGTCTCGGCTTTTCCGGCGGAAGTGACGACGCAGATGGTGGCCAACTTCGAGGCCGGCGGCGCGGCCATAAACCAGCTATGCCAAACGTTCGGCGTCGACTTGCGCGTTGAGGCCATGGCGCTGGATCAGCCCACCCGGGACATCACGGAAGAGGCGGCCATGGACGAGACGGCCTGCGTCCAAGCCCTTTCCCTCGGTCTCAGCGTCGTTGAAGATGACATGGACGTTCTTTGCCTGGGCGAGATGGGAATCGGCAACACCACGTCCGCCGCCGCCCTATGCCACGCCCTCCATGGCGGCGCGGCGTCCCAATGGACCGGTCCCGGCGCCGGCGTTAAGGGCGAAGCCTTGAGGAGAAAGGCGGTCATCGTCAGCGAAGCGGTGGCCTTGCACAAAGACCAAGCCGCCGACGCCCTGGACATTCTGCGCCGCCTCGGCGGACGGGAGCTGGCGGCCATCGCCGGCGCCGTCGCCGCCGCCCGGATTAAACGCGTTCCGGTGATGCTTGACGGTTATGTGTGCACGGCGGCGGCGGCGGTCCTGCACGCTCAGGCGCCGGGCGCGCTCGATCACTGCCAAGTGGGCCACGCCTCGGCCGAACCGGGACATATGCTCCTGCTCGGCGAAATGGGCGTGGAGCCGTTGCTGAAGCTGGATATGCGGCTGGGAGAGGCCTCGGGCGCGGTGCTGGCGGTGGGGCTGCTCAAGGCCGCCGTCGCCTGTCACGGGGGAATGGCCACCTTCGGCGGGGCCGGGGTCAGCGGAAGGGAAGATTAGTCTTAATTCTTATTCTTACCCTTCATGCATTTCGCTACGCTCCATGCGCCGCTTCAAGCGCAGCAGTTCGAAGCGGCGATTGTTCTCGGCGATGAGGTTCTCCACAAAACGGCCCTGAAAAAGCTCAATCCCCATGGATTTACCGAAGTCGATGGCCTCGCGGTTATCGACGCGGCACAAAATGACCCGGCCCCGGCCGATTTTATTGATTTCCTCGACAAACTTTTCCTTTTCCTCTTCATTTTGGTCGCCCATTTCCGGGTCCCAGACAAGCTTGACGAAATCAACGCCCAGGCGCTCCCTGTCAACCATGGACAACGTCTTGTATGAGAGCCCGTCGAGGCAGACGCGATAGCCCTTTTCATGAACGAACTCACGGGCGAAGAGATAGGCGCCGATATCGGCGAAAATGTCCTGTTTTTGCACCTCGATAATCATCGCCCCGCGTCTGGCCGCGGTGATGTTGTCGTCGAAGTTCAGGAACTCTGCCGCCAACAGGGTGGAAACGTTCATGTTGAAGCTGATGTCCCCTGAAATGGTCAGGGTGTCGGTCTTGGAAAGCATCGCCAGCATGCGCCTGTCCAAGGTTTCCGTCAGGTGCTGAAACAGCCAGGGGTTGGACAACAGGTTGACGCCGGGAAGAAGCGTTTCGCGCAAATCCTTAATGGAGATGTAAAGTTCGCTGAACCGCTGTTCCGGCGTCATTTGTTTGTTGATCAAGCACACGAACTGCCGGCGAACAAGGTTGGAAAGATCGGCGCGCGACAGGGACGTCTCGACCCGGCCCAGAACCTCGGGCGTCAGGGGGTCGCCCTTTTCCTGCCGGGCCTTGAGGGCGGACCGCGTGTTCTGGCGCTTGTCGTGGGTTTCCTCCTGGCGGCGATGCTCCGCTTCCGCAAGCCTCTGGACAAGTTTTAGGATCTTGTCGAAGTCCGCCTCGGCGTCATACCAATCGGTAAAATCGCCATGGTCCTTGTCCACCCCTTTCTCGAACAGCGGATCATCGCTGAACATGTAGCGCACCTGCTGAACCAGAGTGTCCAAGGCGGATTGGATATCTTGCTTGTAGATAAAGAAAAAATCGCTGTTCTTTAGGGAAAAAAGCTGCCCATCAAGATCCTTGATGAACGGCTCGAAGTTGTTGGCGGCGGCGCGCACATGTTGTTCGCGGCGGTTATAGGGCTTGAGCGCCGAAAGCTTGATGTGAAGCGCCTTGCGGCCTTCCTTGTGGTCTTCCAGGCGGCGGACATAGTCCACCAGCAGGTTTTCCTGGCTGGGAAGCATCTTGTGCGAGTCCGGCGCCCGCGCCACTAGATTATTTCCTTCGCCCGCATGGCGTCCACGATGGTGTCGATATAGTGTCCCTGGAAACGGGAAATGCCAAAATTCAAGGCCCACTCGACGGCTTTTTCCGTATCAACGCGCCCCAGGATAATTTTGCTCTTGCCCGTCCTGTCCATGACGTCTTGCATTTCATTCTTGTTGGCGCCCGGGATTTCGCTAAGAAACTCCCGGCCCCATCCTATCTTAACGAAGTCCGCTTTCAATACGCCCGGTTTGAAATATTGAAGGGAGAGGGGGTTGACGCCGTCCACAAGAACCCGGTAGCCAAGTTCCTTAAGAAAGTCGCGGGCGTAAAAGTAACCCCCCATATCCGTGAAAATATCGATCATCTGTAACTCAACCACAACTTTAAAGGCGTTTTCTTCAACACTTTGGTGGAACTTTTGGAATTCCTTGGAAAGAATGGTGCTGAGATTAAGGTTGAGGCTGATGGGCGAGTCCAACGCGGAAAAGTCCCTGCGCCCGATCACCGCGAGAACCCGCCGATCCAAAGTCTCGGTCAGATATTGAAACAACCAAACGCTGCCGAACAGATTGACGTCCGGCGCCACCCGCTTTTGAAGACCGGTCATGGAGACATAATGCTCGCGGAACAATAACTTTCCCTTGGCCTTTGGCTTAATCTGAATGGCTGACTGTAATTGGATGAGGTCGGAAATCCGGCTCTCGCTCATGATGTCGTTAATAGCGGCCAAGTTGCTGGGATCCAGCGGGACCCCCGGCAAATACCGATATTTTTCAGCCGCCTTATCCTCGGCCGTCCTTTTCCGGCGCTCCTCGGCTTCCGCCTCCAGATCGGTGATCAGGGCGATAAAGTTTTCATAATCTTCTTCTTGAGCCAGATCGTACCACGTGGCGAAGATATCATCTTTGGAGCCCTCTTCCGCTTTGGTGAGAGGGTCCTCGCTGAACAGCGCGCGCACCTTGGAGATGGACGGATCCACCTCCTCGATGGGAACGTAATTGCAAAGAAGGAGTAGATCGCAGTTGGAAAACTCATAAAGCGTGGCGTCAAAGTTTTCGGTCACAAAATCAAACGCGCGCACCGCGATCCGGGTGAAATGGGGCTTGCGGTTGCCCGGCCTGAGCGCCGATAAGCGGATGTGAATGCTGTAAACGCCCGTTAGGTCATCCTCAATGCCGCGCAGCCGCTCCAGCAGCAAGCGCTCTTCGCTTATTTCATCCAGATCGGGCGCCGCCGAGGCGGGGCTATTATTGTCCATCACCAACCCATCGATTCCTTGTTTCGAGGCATTGTGCCTCTCACCATGGAAACAAACCGTTAATAGCGCCTCCATCTTGCGGCGATTCTCCAGTTGCGTCATCATATTCCCGGTCATGGCCTTCACACAACAGAGCCGAATTCCCGGCGGCGCCCGCGTTTACGTTATCGGCGACATCCATGGCCGCGCCGACCTTCTTGCCGACATGCATGGGCGCATCGCCGCCGACGCCGCCGAGGGGTCGCCGGAACGCAAGGTCTTGGTTTATTTGGGCGACTATGTGGACCGCGGCCCTCACTCCTTCCAGGTTATCGGCATGCTGACCGCCAAGCCGCTTGAGGGCTTCGAGGCCGTTTTCCTGAAAGGCAACCACGAGGACATGCTCCTCTCCTTCCTTGAAGGGGGAGTCTTCGGCGACGCTTGGCTGCTCAACGGCGGCGTCGAGACCCTGGGGAGCTATGGGGTTTATATTGACGGAGCGGCCGCTGATGCGGAGGAACTGCGCGCGGCGCGCCGTGAATTCCGCCAAGCGCCGCCGCCAAGCCACCTGGACTTTTTACAAGGATTGTCCTTGTCCCATGCGGAGGGAGACTATTTTTTCGCTCATGCCGGCGTCAACCCCGGCGCGCCCCTGGAAAACCAGCGAGAGGTTGACCTTCTGTGGATTCGCGAGGACTTCCTGAATTACCGCGGGCCCTTTGCGAAAATCGTCGTCCACGGCCACACCATTTACACCTCGCCATGCGTCAGGCCCAACCGCATCGGCATCGACACCGGCGCCTATAAGAGCGGCTGTTTGACCTGCCTTGTCCTGGAGGGCGAAGACCGGCGTTTTCTACAGACCTGATTTGTTTTTGTCAGCGGCGGCGCTTGGGTGTAGTGTCCCGTTTCCTTAATTAAGCGCCATACTGGGTGAAGGAGAGTCCGTTTGAAAAAAAGAATTATGGTGACCGGCGGCGCCGGCTTTTTGGGCTCTCATCTATGCGAGAGGATTCTCAAGGAAGGCCACGACGTGCTGTGCGTCGATAATTTCTTCACCGGAGCCAAGGACAACATCGTTCACCTGATGGATGCGCCGCATTTCGAACTGATGCGCCATGACGTAACCTTTCCCCTTTATGTGGAGGTGGACGAGATTTACAATCTGGCCTGTCCCGCCTCGCCCATTCACTACCAATTCGATCCCGTGCAGACCACCAAGACCAGCGTCCACGGCGCCATCAACATGCTGGGGCTGGCCAAGCGCGTGCACGCGCGGATTCTGCAGGCTTCGACCAGCGAGATATATGGCGACCCGACGGAGCATCCCCAACGCGAGTCCTACTGTGGAAACGTCAATACGTTGGGCCCGCGTGCTTGTTATGACGAGGGCAAACGCGTGGCTGAGACGCTGATGATGGGCTACCACCGTCAGAACGAAGTGGACACGCGGATCGTGCGGATTTTCAACACCTATGGCCCGCACATGCTGCCCGACGATGGCCGTGTGGTGTCGAATTTCATCGTCCAGGCCCTGAAAAACAAGCCGATCACCCTTTACGGCGGCGGCTTGCAGACCCGGTCGTTTTGCTATGTGGACGACCTGACCGACGGCCTGATCCGCCTGATGGAAGCCGCCGATGATGTCACCGGGCCGGTAAATTTGGGCAACCCGTCGGAATTCACCATCCGGGCGCTGGCCGAAAAGATCATTGCCATGACCGGCGCCAGATCGCCGCTCGAAGACCGTCCCCTGCCGGCGGACGATCCGGCCAGACGCCGGCCGGACATCACGTTGGCCCAAAGCGCCCTCGGCTGGACGCCCAAGGTGGCCCTGGAAGACGGCCTGCAAAAAACGATCGCTTATTTCAAAAACGTGCTGAAAACCTGAACGCCGCTTATTTATATGCCTGGCTGGCGATTTCAAGCATCTGTTCGGCGCCGTTTAATTCAAGCGGCGTCATGGCCCGGCAAAGCTCCCGGGAACAGGCCTCGGCGCAGGGCAGATGGCGGTTTGCCGATAAACATTGAACCAGCGGCATCAGCCGATAAAGCCCGTCGTCGGTTTTACTTTCTTCTTTTTTCAGCAAGCCGGAAAACATGATATCGCGGGCCCCGATCATGCGCCGGCGGCATGAAGGCTGCATCAGGTGTTCGTTGTAAGGATTCCCAAGACGTGGATTATGAAGCGAAAACTGCTGACGATTAAAGGGCAACATGGCCTAACTCCCTAGGTTGCCCCCCCGCTTCCGATGATATATCCGGCCCGATTAAATGCAACCGCTCTATCCGTTAAATTCAACCATTTTATCCACAGAAAAATAATATTACGTCAGTATCACCGACCTAAAACCGGCAGCCCGTCTTTCCACTGCGCCCTGTAAACCGTCTTCGCCCAGCCGCGAAAGCCCCGTTCGGCGGCCCCATTATTGCCGGTGCTTTCGCCGCCGCTCAGCATCCATTTGCGCACCGGCACCTGGAAGCCGGTTTTGGGCCGATTGAGAACGCCGTCGGGAAGTGGCCTGGCCGGTGTCGCGGCCATCGCCGACTTTGACGGCCCGGCGCCGGTGGCAATTGCCGGGGCCAGCCGGCGAAAAAGATGTTCATCGACCAGGGGAACGCGAATTTCCAGGCCGTGCGCCATTCCCGCCCAGTCGGAATCCCGCAACAGCTGGTTTTGCATGTACCAGGAAATTTCCAGGGCCGACATTTTGGCTGCCGTCGCCGCCGGCGGCCCGGCGGTGCGGTCGAGCCGGATCAGGGGTTGCAGGGCTTCCAGGCCGTCGGCGGCCATTTCGGGGCCGAGAAGACCGGCCAGTTCCCAGGGCATGAAAATCCCCCGGCGCAGCAGATAAGCACCCCCCCAGCCGCCGCCCAGTTCCAGCAACCCGGCCCATTTGGGCGACAGCGCCCGGGCGATGCCGGGCAGACGGAACAGCGGCGCGGTGGCCGCCCGCAGTCGGCGGCCGAAACGTCCAAGCCCCGGCACGGCGCCCAGCACCCTGACCATTCTGGGAATATCGGCGAAAGTGTCGTAGCCGCCGAACAGCTCGTCCCCGCCGTCGCCGGACAGGCTGACCGTCACATGGCGGCGGGTCATCTCCGATACGAGAAAGGTCGGGATCTGCGAGGAATCCGCGAACGGTTCATCGAACAGTTCCGGCAGCCTCGGGATCACCTGCATCGCCTCCTGGGGCGTCACATAGAGTTCCGTGTGCTCCGTCCCCAGATGGGCGGCCACCGCCTTGGCATAATGCGCCTCGTTGAATTCGGCCTCATGGAAACCGATCGAGAAGGTCCGCACCGGCACCCGGCATTCCTGCTGCATCAGCGCAACCACCATCGAGGAATCGACCCCTCCGGAGAGGAATGCCCCGACCGGAACGTCCGCCTCCATGCGCAGGCGCACCGCATCGCGCAGCAGGGCCTCGAGCCCATCGGCCGCCTCCTGCGCGGTACCGCGGAAGGGCTCTCGCACACCGGCTTCCGCGACCGCCCGGGCACTCCAATACGCCGCCGTCCGAACGCCTTCCGGCTTGTCCGCCGCGGCGGCCGGCACCGTCAACCAGTGGCCCGGCAGCAGCTTGTGGATCCCCTGATAGATCGAATGGGGCGCGGGAATGTAATTGTGGCGCAGGAGCAAAGTCAACGCACCGCGGTCCACCTCACCACGCCAGCGCGGGTGCGCGCGTAGCGCCTTGATCTCGGAGGCGAACACGAAGTCGCCACCGACCCACCCGTAATAGAGCGGCTTCTCTCCCAGCCGGTCCCGAGCCAGGTGCAACGTACGATCGCGGCGATCCCACAGGGCGAAGGCGAACATGCCGTTGAGGCGGTTCAATGTTTCGGCTACGCCATAGCAGGCGCAGGCGTTAAGCAGGACCTCGGTGTCCGATAAGCCCCTAAAGCGCACGCCGCGGCCTTCAAGGCCGGCGCGCATTTCCTCCATATCGTATATCTCGCCGTTGTAGACCAGAACGTAGCGTTCATCGAAACTCAACATGGGCTGGCGTCCGGCGTCGGACAAATCCCGCACCGACAAGCGGCTGTGGGCCAGCGCGACGCCCGCCTCGGCGTCGGTCCAGACGCCGGAATCGTCCGGTCCGCGATGGTCAAGGGACTTCGCCATGTCCCCGGCCAGGACGTTCAGATTTTTAGAGGGCGTTTCAGCGCGAAGATCAATAAAACCGGCGACGCCGCACACGGCTTAAGACTCCTCCGCCCTGTCCGCCCGCGCCGACGCCGAGCGCCCCTGTAGACGCGCGAACAGCAAATTGAAAAGGCTTGAGGGCAGGACCCGGTGGGCGGCCAGCATCCCCATCAGCATCCAAGCCGGATAGGCGAACGCCTCATCGCGCCATTCCTTGCGCGCCGCCAGCAGCGCGCCGAGGCGGTACAACTCGGGATGGCGGCGCTGTATGTCGCGCCAAAGCTGGGAATGCAGGCGCGCGGAAACGGTCTGAAGCATGCCCCTTGAGCCGACCTTGTAGACGAACAGCGGCGCGCGCATGGCCACCCCATGGAACCCGTGGGCGCCGAGGCGAATATTGAATTCCCAGTCTTCGTAACCCTTGGTCATGGCCTCGTCATAACCGCCGACGCTTTGCCAGGCCCCGCGGCGCAGAAGCATGCAGTAGGGAAGCTGGTTGAGGAAAAGCTGGGTGAAGAAGTTATAGTCCTTGGCCAGCGTCCCCTGTTTATCCCCGGTCATGCGCAGATAAGGAAAGGCGAACGCCTTTTCAGGGTTGGCGTCCAAGGTCTCCACCATCTTTTCCAAGAAAGCCGGTTCAAGCAGGTCGTCGCAATCCAGCGGCAACAGCAGGTTGGCCGACGCCGCCGTCATGCCGGCGTTGCGGGCCGCGGGCAGACCCTTGTTTTCCTGGCGCACCAGGCGCGCGCCGTCCAATTCCTCCAGCACCTTCAGGGTATGGGGGTCGTCGGAGCCGTCGTCGGCGATGATGATCTCGAAATCACCGTAGGATTGCTCCTTCAGGGACTGGAGCGCCCCTGGCAGGAAGGCTCCGCCGTTGTAGCAGGGGATGACGACGCTGACCCGGGGCATATCAGGCGGCTCTCTTTTTTAGCAAGCTATTGAACACTTGGCGGTGACGCTCCAGCCAAGGGGCAATGTGGAAGCGCTCTACGGCGCGGGCGCGGGCGGCGGCGGCGAAGGACGCGTGGTTTTCGGCGACCTTCAGCATGCCTTCGGCCACGGCCTCGGCGGACGGCGTCAATTGCTCCTCCCAGCTTTCACCGGTTTCCAGGGCGACGCCCCCTTCCTCGCCCACCAACTCGGGAACGCCGCCGCTTTTGGCGTAGACCACGGGCAGGCCCGAGGCCATGGCCTCGATCACCGAAGACGGACAGGCGTCGTTATGGTTGGTCATGATATAGGCGTCGGCGGAAGCGAACAGAGCGGGCGCCTGTTGCTGGCTGTAGGGACCGTGGAAACTGACGAACTCCGCCATGCCGGCGGCGGCGGCCATGGCCAGGGGATCGATGGCCCCGGCCACCACAAGGCGCGCGTCCAGCCCCTGCTTTCGAGCGCCCGCCACCCCCCGCGCGCTGGTTTCGATACGGTAGGCTTGATGGGCCTGGACCTTTCCCGCCAGCAGGAAGATGAAGGGACCGCCTTCGGTGCGCGCCCCGTTCAAGGGCTTGAAGCGCGAAGTGTCCACGGCGTTGTGCAATACTTCGCTCGCTCCGTCTCGCGCCCCGGAGCGCGCGCCGAGGAATTTCTCGGCGGAGCGGCGGCAGAATTCGCTCTGATGAAAGACATAATCGGCCAAGTGGTATTGCTCCGCCATGCGGCGGTTCTCGGCCTCCCAGTCCCCGGCGCACCAGGCCGGATAGAACGCCCCGTCCTGATTGCCGACGATAGGGACGCCCCGGGCCTTTAACCGGCGCAAGGCGGACGGCGGCAAATAGGGGGCGTTGCTCAACACGTAGACCAGATTGTAGGACCATGAGCGCTCGGGAAAGGCCTCGTTCAGTTTCTTGATCTTGACCTTGGGGCCGCCCTCATCGCCGGCCCGGGCGCCGCCGTAATAAAGCTTGGGCGCCAAGCCGCCGCCCGAGGAGAAAGCGCTGAGGCGTTCATGGACGCCGAGGCCCAAGCGATAGGCCCGGCGGGCCAATCCCTTGACCAGCGGATCGCGAAGGCCCTTTTCCATCATGATTTTCCCAAGTCGGCCACCAGGTTTTTTAGCGAATACCACAAAATTCCATACCACTCGTTAAGCGCAAACGACGACTTGGCCAAACCGCCGGCCGATGGGAAAAAGTCGTAGATTTCAAAAGGCCGCTCCCCCCTCATCCCGACGGGGGCCGCAACCACCTGAAACCCGATATTCTTGAAAAGATACTCGGCGCGAAGCATATGGAAATCGCTGGTGACGAGGACGATGTTCTTTATGTTCTCGCGGGACAATATCTTCATGACGTTCACCGCGCTATCGTCCGTGTCCTTGGACTCCTCGTCCAACCAGCGCACCGGCGTTTGCATTTCATCCTCAAGCAGTTGGCGCACCGCCTCGGCTTCGCTTTGCGCCGCGCCCCACGGGTTGCCTCCGGCGACCAGGATGGGCTTGCCCGTCCGCTTGTGCAAAAAAGCGGCGTAGCGGGCCCGCTGCACGGAAGGCGGCGAAGCGATATTTTTTCCGTATTCCGGCGCCATTGGGATTAAGCCTCCGGTCAACACGACAATAGCGCCCGAACGCTCCAACGAGGCATTGGGCTCCAACGCCTCATGCTCCAGAAGAGCTTGGTAAAGGGATGTGGCCACCGCCGGAACGCTTAATAAAATCAACATGGCCGCGGACAGCAGAACCACAGCCGCGCCAGCCCGCGTCCACCGCCTCATAATCAACAATCCGGCCAAAACTCCAATGATGAGCAAACCGGGCGGCAGCAACAGCGATTTGAGCAGAAGCTTAACGAGTATCATGGCGAGTCCTTGTCTTCCCAGCTAGCTGTTGTAAGGGCGCCCAAGCGTTTTTTCAATGCGTCCGCCATAACGTCCAAGGCGCAACGTTTTTCAACGGCTTCACGGGCGCGGCGGCCCATTTCAGCCGCCCGCCCCGGATCGTCCAATAATTTCTCCACGCCCTCCCTCAGTCCCTCCGCCGAGCCGGGCTGAACCAACAGGCAGGTTTCTCCATCGGCCAACACATTGCGGTCCCACACCCCGGCGATGTCTGAAAACACCACCGCCTTGCCACAGGCCATGGCTTGAAGGCAAGCGCTCTGACCGGCGGGCTGGATGGTCTGGCGAATGGGAAGGACAACGAAGCGGGCGCCCTGGAAAAGGCGCCTTACCTCCTCGTCGGACAAAACTTGTTTTCTCCAGCCGCCGGCAATGACCTGGATGTTGTTGGGCGTCGGCGGCATGGGCAGACTTGTGACCACCTTCAGCGGCGGATATTCCGGGCGCCACGCATTGATGAGCGTTTTGTAGTCGCGATTCCAATCGTTGCCGACGCTGAAAACGTAATCGCCATCGGCGCCGCTTTCTTGGCCGGGCTTCCAGAATTCCTGATCAATGCCGAACGGCAGATATTCAACATCCTGCTTAGACCCGAGACTCTCCCTTAGAAAGTCCGCCTCGGGCTTGGACAGAGGCGCCAGGGATGCATGGCGAAGCAATGCCTTATACAAAGCCCGGCGCCATGGCGGAGCTTTCAATCCCAGAACTCCCATGGAAATAAACAGCGCCCGCGCCTTGAGGCGCCCCTTCGCGCGCAAGAAGGCCAGCGCCAAGCCTTGAGAATTGGTGGTGGCCACCAGAACATCATAAGCGTTGAGCCGCGACAGAACGTCCGGTTGCGAAAATCTGGCGATGGAATCAGCATTGATCCCGGTCAGCCGAGCCACAACGCCGCCCGCTATTCTTCCTGTCCAGAAGGAGGGCGGAGGCTTCGCCAATTCCGCTTCCTCGATTAAATCGGCTCCGGCGATTTCCGTGGCCCCGTAGAAAAACTCACGCGGTCCGGGATCGGCGGCGGCCAGCCTGTCGCGGCGTCCTCCCTTGAACAGGAAAGCGACTTTTTTTGCGTCACTCCCCGGCATTGATCAAGTCCTTGTAAACCTTGTCGTAGAGATGAAGCGCGGCCTCGTTCCAATCATAACGTTCCGCCTGGGCGCGGCCTTTTGCTTTAAAAGCCTCCGCCAGTTCCGAATCGGACAGCAGTTCAGCGGCCCGTTTAACGATTCCCTCCACGTCGTCCACCTCCGCCAGGGCGCCGTTTTCGCCGTCGGTAATGACGTCTTCGGCCATGCCCACGCGCGTGGACACTATGGGCGCGCCGCTCGCCATGCTTTCGAGAAGGGCTTTAGGGCCTCCTTCCTCACGGGAAGTCACCAGATAAACATCCAGCGCCCGATAGCATTCGGCGACGCTAGGGTAGTCTTCGAGAAAGATGTGGCGGTAGGGAACGCCGTGCTTTTCAAGTCCGCGCATAACGTAGCCCCGCGCCGGACCCGTCAGCAAAGCGAAGACCGGAAAGTTCCGCGCCAAGCGCACCGCCGCTTCAACGAAAACATCCGGCCCCTTGATCAGTTTGGGCTCCAGGCCTTGCCCCCAGCCGACGCCGTCCTTCTGGAACGAGCCGATGCACAGCGAATCCTTCGGAACGCCCAGGCGCGCCCTGACCTCCTGTCTTTCTTCCCCGTTCGGCGGATGGAACAGGGCGGTGTCGACGCCTAAAGGCGAGCGGACCAGCTTGTCCGGCGGCACGCCCCATTCCAGCAACCTCCGCTCAACTGGCGAGGCCGCCGTCACTACTCTGTCCAAGCGATGCAGGCTGGAAAGAAATTCATCAATGTGACGCGCCATTTCGGGGCCGTCCTCGCGCTTGCCGTGGTAGTAGGTGACAACCGTCCGGTTGGACCGGGAAAAGAACTCGGACCACAACCCCCAAATGAACTGGGAGCCGAAATGGGCGATGCGGTTAAAAATCTTTTCCGGGTTGGCGGAAATCGAGACGGAGCCGGGATGACGCGCCTCAATCCCTTTTTTGTAATAATGCCCGTCCCATTTGATGGACCAGTCGGCTTTCTCGATCACGTAGGCGATGGGCGGCGGGGCGGAGCGATAAATCCCCGCCTCATGCAAGGCGCCGTAGCCGGCGCAAAGGGAGCGCCGCGCAATCTTGGCCAGGGTGGATTTCAAAGGCGTCATCACCAGGGAACCTGATTAAGGCCGATCGCCAAGGGGTTGCGCCACAGGCGCCGCCGCGCCAGAATTTCGCCGCGCCGGGCCATCAGGTCATCGAACAGGGCGAGGTAGTCTTTGCACATGCGCCCGGATGTGTTGGCGTATCCCGCCATGGCCCTTCGCCATTTTTCGTAGTTGGCGATCATGCGCTCCACGGCGGGCGCGAAATCCTCTGCTCCTGAGAACGACTCGCCGTAGCCGGCGCAGTATTCGGGCAAGGCCCCGCTGTCGCGGTACAACAACGGCAGACCTGACAGCGCCCCCTCAATATGATGCATGCCCGCCGGCTCGCTGACGGAGGCGGTCAGGTAAACATGGTGGGCGCGAAGCTCCTCGGCGATGGCCTCTCCCTCCATGACCGGCAAATGGCGCGCGTTTGAGAATTGAAAGCCGCCGGGCAAGTTGCCGATATAGGTGAATTCAAGCTTGCCCTCGCCCGCCGCCGCCATGTCGTCCAGGCGCCGGTAGACGTCAAAGCCCTTCATAAGATGCCCGCTCCAGTGATGGGTGATCAAGCGCAACGGCTGGGAGCCGTCCCAAGGCTTATGGCCGTTTGAATTAAAGATCCTTGTGTCGGCGCCGTTGAGAATCACCGTGCTTTCGCCTTCGCGCCGCCACACCTGAAGAGCGCGCAGCCACGAGCCGATAAACACCGTGTGATCGGCGCAGTAATTGGCGAGCCTGAGGCGGGCGTTCATGGTGCGCGCGCCCTTGCGCTGATCGCATTCGTTGATCCTGTGAACCACCAGGGCGCATGCGTTGCGCCCCATCAGGCAGCGTAGCGCCGCGCCGGGCGTGAAGGCGACGGCCGGATTGCGGCTGCGCGGATCGGTAATCAAAATCAGGTCGATGTCGCCGTCCTTGAGGTCAAAGACCACGTCATCCCCGCGCGCTTCGAGCGCCTCGGCCAGGGCAGCGGCGAAACGGTTGCCGCCGCCCCAAGGTCCGGACTGAATGCGTTGGCCGAAGGCGATTTTCATGCGGACTCGCAGCCCGCGTTCAGCAGACGGCCGGGAATCAAGGAAAAGACCCCCGTCAAGACTTGGGCCTTGGCGAGAAGAAGTGTTTTCAACGTTTTTTCCCGTCGGAAGTGGACATCATGAGGCACAAACTGGTGGACAGAATGGCCGTCGCCAGCCACCAATTCTGCCACACGCCGAAGCTGACCTGCCCTATAACCAGATAGGTAACGGCCATGGCGAAAAAAGCGGCGGCCATTTTGGCGTTGCCGCTGGTTTTCCCGATAGCGAACAGCAAGGCCGCCAGCGCGACGGCGATCAAAACCGCGCCCACGCCCCCCAACTCAAGCCATATTTGCAGAAACCCGTTATGGGGATGCAAAGGCAGGGATTCAGGGAACATGCGGCCATCGTACCCCTTCATGGGCTCATGTCCGCCCTCGATGAAGCGAGAAGCATCAAGACCCCAGCCAAGAAATGGATGTTGTTCGATGCGCTCAACCACAAACCGCCAAATCCATGTTCGCTGCTCCAAGGTAGGCATGCTCCGTATTATTTTGGCTTGCGCCTCTCCCTGCGCCGCCACAGGAAAAAGAAGAAACCGATAGATGAACGGGGCGGCGATCAAAAAGCCCGCCGCCAGAGCCCCAAAAACGCGCACGGCTTTGCGGCCTCCCGCCGCCAGCACGGGGAACAGAAGGACGGACAAGAAAAGCGCTATTATCGGCGTCTTGGTTCGCGCCATGAAAACGGCGACGGCGACGACCGCCAAGACCAATATCCCCCAACGCCAGCCGCGCCATCTCGCCGCCGCCATGACCAAGGGCCAAGCCAAGACGGCGAGAATGGCGGCGCCGGGATTGAGACTCGGCATGTGATCATCCATCTTTCCCGGAAAATCGTGAAAAAGCCGGGTAATGGGACCGTTTGTCGCGTTCTCGAATAGGAGAAGGGCCGCCAAGGCCGCCCCCGCAAGGAGAAAGTATTTCGCCAGAACATTCCGCTCCTCAGACTCCAACAGCCCGGCGGCGGCGGCGAGGGTTCTGGCGGCCGCAAGCAAGGCCGTCAAAGACCCCGCCAGACGCAACGCGCGCATGGGCTCATAAGTCCAGGCCGCCGTAATCAACGCCCACAATATCGCCAGGACCAGAAGCCATAGAAAAACCGGCTGGTTTTTCGTGAGGAGGCCTTGGCGAACCCGCTTATCGGCCAAGGAGAATACGGCGGCGGCAACCACCAGGGGAACAATCCCATGGGGGGCGAAAGCCGCCACCGGCGCCAGAAGAAAGGCCAGGGATGAAAAAATTAAGACACGGGGGTTCATGAATAAATACAATATGTTCGTGCTGAGTCCGTCAACGCCGCCTAAGCTCCAGGATATCCTCGAACCATCCGGCAAAGGCTGAAACATAACCCCTGACGTCAAAGCGGGCCGCCGCGTCATCGTGGGCGTTTCGCCCAAGGCGTTGGCGCAGGTCATCATCCGAAGACAAGTCGACAATAGCCCGCGCCATGGCTTCGGAGTCGCCGCGCGGGACAAGAAAGCCGGTGGCTTCGCCGGGACCGTATTCGCCGTCCGTCAATGATTTTACCTGCTCGGGAATCCCGGCGACGGCGGAGGCGATAATGGGGACGCCGCAAGCCATGGCCTCCATCACCGTTTGCGGGGCGGTGTCCACCTTGGCCGGATGAAGATAAACGTCGGCCGCCTGATAATACCTCGCCACCTTTGATTTTTCATTTTCGAAAGGAACGAAGCGCACCTCGACGTTTCCCATTTTGCGGCTCGGCGCACGATCGCCCAGGCCGAGGAAGACGATGCGCCTTCCTTCGGCCCTGGCGGCGGCCAATTGAAGGGCTTTTTCCAAGGTGGGGTAATCCTTCCAACGATTGGTTCTAAGCCCGCGCGCGACGAACAACATGGTCACGGCGTCCTCGGGGATGTCCAGCTCCCGCCTGAGAGAAGCCTTGTCGCCGGGCCTGAAAATGTCCATTTCAACGCCGTAAGGAATCACCTTGGCTTCCACCACGCCGCCCTGAAGCATGGACTTCTCCACCTTGTCCATCAGCCATTGGGAGGCGGTGCTCACATACAAGCGGCTGCGCGAGAAAATTTGTTTCTTAACGGCCCAGTTTTGGGCCGAGCTATCCTTGCGGACCGGTTGGTGAATGTTCAGATCAGGGCATTCGCCGCACCCGGTTTTCCATCGTTCGCAATCGAAGGAATGGGCGCAATGGCCGCTCAGCAGCCACGCGTCATGGGGATTGAGAATGAAGGGAACGGCGGCGCTCAGCTGCGGCAGCATCCTGAGATCGAAATATTTTCCGTGCAGGTTATGGGCGTGGACGATGTCGGGACGCTCCGTCGTTAAGTCCAATAGTTTGCTTGTTCCCGGAAAATTGAAGTCCTCACGTCCACGGCGCCAATCAAGGATGCTGGGAGGGCGGGAGACATGATCGAGGATTCTGTGCAGCCGCCCGGCTCCGCGCGCATTCGCCGTTAAACGTCTTGCGCGATCCGAAAGAGCCCCCAGCCCGGCGCCCCAGACGCCGTATCCGCTGGGAATGCGATAGATTCCCTCCTCAGCCCGCTCCGTGATCTTTCCCACCGCCAACCAAGACTTGTGACCGGCCCCGCGGTAGCCGTGAAGCAGCCGGGTGGCCACGCTCTCCGCTCCGCCGCCCAAGTTGGACGTATTGACTTGAAGAATACGCATCACAGCCCCAACAACGCCCTGAGACATCTCGCCATGGCGTAAAGAGAGCCCGCCCGCCAGGAAGCCTTGATCAGCTTGCCCCGCGTCTCGGCGCGAACCGCGCCTGAGGACAGCTTGTATTTCACGGCAAGACTTATTGACAGGTCGTTCCAAATGGCCCCAGCATCCGTGAAGCCTGTTTTTTCGATAAACGTCTCGGCCAGACGGAAACAGTTGCGAAGCCCCGCCTCGGCCATGGAGGGGGAAACCTCATCCAGGCGCCTCAGCATCAGCCAACGCAGACCACCCAACTCCTCCTCATCCAGGTCGGGAAGGATTCGTTTAATGGCCCGGCGGCTGACCGAGGCGCTACGCCCGGCGGTTTCGTCAAAATGCTTCCGGGTGACCCCTTCGCCGTGCTCCCTGACCCGGATCAAAGGCTGCTCGTGACGGACGATTTTGAGACCGGCCTCGACGCAGCGGTCCCATAGGTCGTAATCCTCGGCGCGCTCATGGGCC
>CAJXGZ010000003.1 GCA_913053795.1 uncultured Rhodospirillales bacterium
ACGCAGGCTTCGGCGATGTTGACGGCGCCGGTGACGTTGGTCGCCGCGCCTTCGAAAATGTTGGCCTCCACCATGGGCACGTGCTTGAGGGCGGCGGCGTGGAAAACCAGATCGGGGCTGTTCTCGGCGAAGACGCGCGCCACGCGGCCGCGGTCGCGGACATCGGCGATGACCGCCTTGCGCGGCAAATCGGGGCGACTCTCCGCCGTCTCCAGGTCGATGGCGTAGAGGTTGAATTCGGAATTATCGAGCAAAACGATTGCCGAGGGGGCGAAGCCGCAAATCTGGCGCACCAGTTCGCTGCCGATGCTGCCGCCCGCGCCCGTCACCAAAATGCGGCGGCCCTCGATCAGCGCCGCCATGGCGGAGCGGTCAAGCGCCGTTTGCGGGCGGCCCAGAAGGTCCTCAAGGGCGACCGGGCGGATTTCAACCTTGTCCGCAAGATCGCTCTTGAAATCGGTGAGCTTGGGTAGCCGCGCCAGCGTCATGCCGAATTTCGAGGCCCCGCTGAGAAGCTCGCGAACTTGCGCCCCGTCCATGTTGTCTTTTGTCAGGATCAGGCGTTGCGGGCGCTCGCCCTGATCCGAGAGCCGCTGAACGATGTCCGCCATGGCGCCAATGGCGCCCAAAACCTCGACGCCGAGAATACGCCGCCCGACGCGGCCGGCGCTCTCCGAAACGATGCCGACAACCCGGTAGTTGTTTTCCCGGGAACGCGACAGGGCGCGGATGAACAGCTCGGCCCCGTCGCCGGCCCCCGCCAACAGCACCGGCACCGGGCGGTGGCCCTCCTTTTCCAGGTGAACGTCAACGCGGCGATCCTTGATCAGCCGATAAAGGAACCGCGGCCCGCCCAGAAGCGCCATCAGGACGAACCAATTGATGAACGGCAAGGAGCGCGGCAGCCCCGCCAGCCGCGTCCACATAAACATAACCAGCATAAAGACGAGGACAGCCAAGGTGGCCGAGCGAGCAATCGCCAGCAAATCGTTGAGCGAGGCGTAGCGCCAAATGCCCCGGTACAGCCCCATGAATATGAAGACGCCGGCCGCGATCAAAGTGAAACTAATGGTTCCCCGCACCAGCAGGTCTTGTGAGTAGTAAAAGACGGAATCTCCCAGCCGCAGGTACATGGATATGACAAAGGCGGCCGCCGCCATGACGATGTCATGGAGAAAGACGATGTATCCGCGAGAAGGTACTTTGGCTAGCATTATTCGGACTTTCCGAGTTTCATCTATTGGCCTTCACAGAGACAAGAACCACGCCGCCGTTCTGCTCAGACCCTGCTCCATGGCGTAGGGAGGGACCCAGCCGAGCTTCCGGCGTATTTTTCCGTCATCCACGCTTAGAGAGTCAAGCAGACGTGAAACCATATCCTTTTTCCCCGTCAATCCGCCAGCTAAACCCAACAGTGGTTTTGGAACGGAAAAAAGCCGCGCCGGCCTTTCCATGGCGCCCGCCAAACGGCGGATGAGTTCCGCCGTGGAAAGATCCTCGCCGTCCCGCGCCAGAAAAACCTGGCCCGCGGCGCCTGGATGTTCAAGACATTTAATGATGATATCAACCAGATTGCCCACATAAATCAAGCTGCGTTGATTGGCGGCGCCGCCAAGGGGCAAAGGCAAGGACAATTTGCAAATCTTCAGCAGGGAAAGAAAATTTCCCTTAACGCCTTCGCCATAAACCAAAGGCGGCCTTATGACGACCGCCTCTAGATCGGCGTTCTCCGCGACGCCGAAAAGCGCCTGTTCGGCTTCCCATTTGGATAGGGCGTAAGCGTCTTGCGGCGCCGGCGGATCTTCTTCCGTAAAAGGGGAAAAGGAAGTGGAGCCGCCGTTAACCTTAATGGTGCTCAGGTAAACGATTCGTTTGACGCCGCTCTTCGCCGCGGCGTTTGCAAGCCGCTCCGTTCCTTCCGTGTTGACTTTGCGGAAGGCGGCGAGGGGATCGCGCGCGCGTTCCTTCATCACATGGGCGCGGCCGGCCAAGTGCGCCACCACGTCAACGCCGTCTAGAGACGTTTCCCAATTCTCATAGACGCCGATATCAGGAACATGCAGCAACTTTACGCCGTCAAGACGATCCTTGCCGAGCGAATCTCGGGTTGTCGCCACGACCTCATAATCCGCGTCGAGCAATTCACGGCACAATATTTTTCCAATGAATCCGGTTGCGCCGGTAACCAAGATTCTCGTCATGAAGAAACCGCCAATCCGGCTTGGCCGCCCTTTCCGCGCGCGGCCAATTCCAACACATTCATCATCAGCCTGGCTTGGCGTTCGCGGCTGTGCAGGGGCGCGGCTTTCAGGCTGTTTTGGGAGAATGCGCGGCGCTTTTTTTCATTCTTCATCAGATCAAGAGCGGCTTTCGCCAACGCTTCGGGGTCTTCCGCCGGCACACATACGCCAACCCTGTCTTCGAATATGATGCGGCTGGCTTCGCCTTCAGGCGCGGCCAATAGCAACGGCAAACCCATTCCCATGGCTTCAAATATCTTGGAGGGAATGACGCCCGCGAAAACCGGCGAATCCTTTAGGTGCGCCAACGCCACATCGCACAAGCTCCACACGGCGGGCATGTTCTCCTTCGCTTGCGGCGGCATGAACACGACATTGTTCAAGCGGCGGTCCATCGCCTCTTCAAACAACTCTTGGCGCTCCGCTCCAGATCCAACCAGAAGGAACCTGAAATCGGTTTCGTCTCGAAGCAATTCGGCCGCGTTAAGCACATTACGCAATCCATGCGCCATTCCATGGGTGCCCACGTAGCCAACGACGAAACGGCCTTCCAGATTCCATTGCGAGGCCAAATCGGCGTCACGGGGCCTCGGTCCATAGCGCGAGACGTCAATGCCGTTAATCACCACCGCTATTTTATTTCCGTTTATGCCACGTTGAATCAGGTTGTCCTTGAAGGATCTGGTTAACGCCACGACAGCCGCTGATTTGCGATAGAGATACAGCTCTAGCCTCTCAACCAACCTAAGGAGAAAATTTTCACGTATGGCGCCGACAGCGGCGATGGAGGCGGGCCACAGGTCCCCCAACTCAAAAACAAATGGAACGCGGCGCGCGAAACCCAGCGCCCAACCGGCGACAGCCGCGAAAAACTGAGGCGAGGTGGCGGCCACCAAATCCGGTTTTTCCTCAAACAAGCCAGCCGTAAATCCGGTTACAAGAAAACTTAAAAAATCCAGCGTGCGAAAAATTGCGCCCTTGTTCGGCGCGATAAAGGTTTTCACCCTTACGACGCGGATGCCCGACATCTCTTCGGTTTGAATCCAGGAATTCTTGTATCCGGGGAAAAGCTTGCCCCTGGGGAAATTCGGAGCGCATGTGATGACGGTGACCTGGTGCCCCCAATCCGCCCAGAAACAAGCCCGCTCGTAAACCCGCGTCGCGGCGGCGTTTGTTTCGGGGGGAAAGTTCTCGGTGAAGAAAAGAAGTTTCATCAAGCTTTGCTTTGGCGTTTCGATCCAAGAAAGAAAAGCAGCGCCGCCGTCACCAGGGAAGCCGCCGCCACGGCCAGCCATGTCCAGCCCCAGGCGGCGAGCGCCGCCAGCGCAATCAGCGCAAGATTGGCCAGGAAAATAATAAACGCCGCCTCTGAATGCTTGAAGCCATTTTGCACCGCGCGTTGATAATAATGCTCCCGGTGAGCTTGCCAGATTTTTTTCCCGCTCAATCCACGGCGCGCCAGCGTCAAAGTGGCGTCCGCAAGGTAGTAAAGTGGAAGAATAAGCGCCGCCGCCCATTGGCCCTCAGACGATAGAGCCAACAAAAGCCAGCCCAAAAGGAACCCCAAAGTGACGCTGCCCACGTCGCCGAGAAAAATTTTCGCGGGATGCCAATTCCACCAAAGAAACCCAAGCGCCGCGGCGGCGATGGTGAGGCCATAAAGGGGAAGAACGCCATTAAGATTTGCGGTCAAGGCGATCAGGCCAACGCCAGACCCAATACAAAAAGCCTCAATCCCGGATATGCCGTCGATTCCATCCATGAAATTAAAAAGATTTATAAACCAGATCCATAAAAGTCCCGCCGCCAGGAGATCAAGAAATGGCGGGACCAGACCGCCGAAATAAGGACCATTGTCCGGCGCAACGCTTAAAACCAAGGCGACGGCGGCGATTTGACCCAAGAGCCGCCAAATTGGCGGCAGTCCGCTTATGTCGTCACGCCAGGACATGGCGGCAAGCGCCAAGGCGCCGCCGCTTAGCGCCCATACCTCCGCCATGTTTTCCGATTTGGCCAAACCGATAAAAACCCAAACGGGGATTAATATGGCGACAATCGCCAAACCTCCGCCGCGCGGCGTCGGCGTCGTATGGCTGCTGCGCACATTGGGGTGGTCAAGCACGGACGCCTTTGTGAGAACCCGCAAGACGATAAACGTCGCCGCCAATGTGGCCGATAAGACACTGAAAAACAAAAAAGAAAGCGAAAGAAAATCCATGGGAATTTTATAACCTTCGCCAGGCGTCAAGCACAAGAAGCGCCCAAACTTTGAGGGAATGGTCCCGGTTTCCTCCCCGGTGTTGGCGAAGAAGCCGATCGATGGGCGCCCATTCCAGGCCCAGCGCCGCCATGTTCGCCGGGTTAATCCGGTCCTCGACCATTGCCGCCAGATCGGTTTTGAGCCAAACCCCCATGGGAGGATTAAAGCCTCTTTTCGGCGCATTAACGATGTTTTTGGGAAGAAGACGCCGGGCAACGCATTTTAAGAGGGTCTTCATCCCCCATTGAACGCGAAGGTCCGGAGAAAGGGCGCCGACGCTTTCCACCAAGCGATGGTCAATCAACGGCAGGCGAAGCTCCAGGGCGTGACGCATGCTCATGGCGTCCCCGTAGGCAAGAAGGTTTCCGGGAAGAAAAGACAGCATATCGGTTTGCTGCATGGCGTCCAGAGGATGGGAAGAGGGGGCGCTTTGGTAAAGGTCGGCGATCGGGCTGGACGGCGGCGCGTCGGCGCCAAGCAACTGGCGGCGCTCCTCGGGCGTAAAGTACTCGACCCAGAAGGCGTACATATCGCTATCGATGTAATTGGCGCCTTTAAGGAACTCCCGCGCCCGACGCCCGGCGTGACGTCCATGGGCGCTCTCGGGGATCAGGCGTGAAACCGGCTCGATGACGCCGCGCCGGAGCCAGCCTGGAAGGCGTCTGTAACTTTGGGCCAACAGCCCCCCCTTGTAGCGGGGGTAGCCGGCGAACGTTTCATCGCCGCCATCGCCGACAAGCGCCACGGTGACATGCTCGCGCGCCTTGCGCGACAAATCATGGATGAGCAGCGCCGTGGGATTGCCGAAGGGCTCGCCAAAACCAGACACATAATCCTCCAGCAAATCCGCCAGCCGGGGACTTGCCGGGAGTTCCGTATGGACGCTGCCTATATGGCCGGCGACTGAGCGGGCTTGCGCGCGTTCGTCGTATGCGGCTTCGTCAAAAGTCATGGTGAATGTATGTATGGGGGGGGCTCCCCGCGCGCGCGCTTCCTCGGCCATGAGGGCGGCGATAACGGAACTGTCAATGCCGCCGGAAAGAAAGCATCCGACAGGCACGTCGGCGACCATGCGCGCCGTCACGGCGTCCCGCAAAATGGGCAGCACCTCATCCACCGCATCGTCCAGGGAAAGGCTGCGTTCGCCATTGAAGGACGGGGACCAATATTTCTTTAGGTGCGTCTTCCCTTTTCGCCACTGCAAAATATGCCCGGGCGGGAGTTTCTTAATTCCCCGGTATATGGTGCGCGGCGCGGGAACGTAAAGACAGGCGAGAAACTCGGACAGCGCCGCGTTATCCATGGAAAGGTCGATGCCGGGATGGGCCTTGAGGGCGTTGATCTCCGAGGCGAACGCCAATTGCCCGTTATCCAAGGGGGCGTAAACCAAAGGCTTGACGCCCAAGCGGTCGCGGCACAGGGACAATTCCCCGGTCCCGCCGTCCCAAAAGGCGAAGGCGAACATGCCGACCAGCCGTTGCACGCCCTTCATTCCGTATCGGCGCAAAAGATTGAGCAGCACTTCGGTGTCCGAGGAAGACCGGAAGCGGTCGCCCTTGGCTTCCAGCTCCGCGCGCAGTTGGCTGTAATTATAGATTTCTCCGTTATAGGCCAGCACATAACGGCCGCAATCGGACGTCATCGGTTGCGCGCCGCCGGGGCCGAGGTCGATGACGGCCAGACGGGTGTGGGCGAAGCCCATATTCCCCTCGCGCCAGACGCCGTTACTGTCCGGTCCGCGATGGACGAGCCGCTCTTTCATGGCCTCAAGGATTTTATCCTCGGCCCGGGTGCTGCCGGCTATTCCGCACATAATTAATTATCCAGCGTTTGTTGGGCGCGGGTGAGAATTTCCACAACGCTTACGCCAAGCCTGAGACTTGCGGCGTCCCGCGAGCCCTCCCGGATCGCATCGCCGAAAGTTCGGATAAGCCGGTTCATCTGCATTTCGTCATTCACCGGCAATGGCTCTCCCGGCCCCAATTTGTCCTTTGATCCTTCCAAAAGGGGGTGGCGCACAAGTTTTTCGGGGGATGTATCGTCGTAGACCAAAGCGCAGTCGTTGAAATATGCGCGGAAATAACGCCGGTGACCGTCAAGCAGGTTGCTGAGAACAATCCCGGCCGAAACGCCGCGCCCAAAATCCGCCTCAAGCTTCAGCGTTTCGCCCAGGCCTTCCGGCGTTTGGCGGGATTCAGACACAACGGCTTGAACCGTCTCGGGAGGGCGGCCGAGGAGATCGCAACACATGGCGACGTCATGGGGGCCCCAGTCCCACAAAACGCCGGCGTCCTCGCGGAACGGCCCCCACCGGCCGGCCTCGGAAACAATGGCGCAGACAGGCCCCAAGGCTTCCGCCTCGCGCTTTAAAACCTCCCATGCGGAACTGAAAAGATGAATATGATCGACCAGGACAAATCCGCCTTCGGCCTCCGTTATGTTGAGAAGCTCCCGCGCCTCCCCGGGGTCGAGGGTCAACGGCTTCTCCACAAGAACCGGATTCCCGGCCAAAACGGCTCTTGTGGCTATTTCCGCGTGGGTGAACGGCGGCGTTGCGACGATGACGCCGTCAAGGTCCGCCGCAATCGCCACCTCAAGCCAATCCGTGGTGATTTCACAGTCGCCATCGACCAGGGACGCGCTCTCGGGATTGGCGCTGGCCAATCTGGTCAGGCCAACGCCATCCATCTCCTTGATGGTGTGAATAAAGTTGCGGCCCCAAGGGCCGGCGCCGATCAAGCCTAACTTAAGATTTTGATTTGATGACGTCACGTTTCTCCGGCATACGCCTTGTCGGTCCAGGAAAAGAAACGGCGCATTCCTTCGTCCAAATCCACGGTGGGCTTATATTTGATTTGCAGCATCGCTTTTCTGATGTCGGGGCAGCGCCGTTGCGGCTCGTCCGCCGGATAGCTGTCCGGGTATTCGATGACGTTATAGTCCACCTTGCGCCCGAGGACCTTTTCCATGCGGCTAATCAGATCAAGCATGGAGACCTCGGGCTTGGGATTGCCGATGTTGTACGCCTCGCCGGGAACGCCTAGCAGGACCACGCGCAAGAACCCCGCCATGGCGTCGGTGATGTAACAAAAGGTGCGGGTTTGATCGCCGGTGCCGTAGATGCTCAACGGCTTGCCCGCCTTGATGCGGCTGGCGAAGTTGGGCATGGCGCGGTAGTCCGTTTCCTGCATGCCCGGGCCAAAGACGTTAAAGGGGCGTATGGTGTTGGTTTTTACGCCGTTCATTTCGTGGAAGACGTAGCACAAGGTTTCGCCCAGCCGCTTGCTTTCGTCGTAGCAGGCCCTGGGCCCCTGGCACGACACATTGCCGCGGTAGCTTTCCGGGGTGGGGACGTGTTTTGGGTCCGGGTCGCCGTAAATTTCGCTGGAGCTGAAAAAAACAAAGCGGGCTTGATTTTTTTCGGCCAGCTCCAGCATATGTCTTGTTCCGGCGACGGCCACTTCCAGGGTTTCCAGCGGATAGGCGCGGTAATAGAACGGGCTGGCGATGCCGGCGGCGTGAATGACGTAATCGATTTTCCTTTTCATCTTCAACGGCTTCGCCACATCGTGTTTGATGAATTCAACATGCGGCGCGTCCGGGATAACGGCGCCTTCCTTGCCCGCGGTTATCAGGTTGTCGAGAACGATCAACTCACAGGGTTTTTTCAGGACTGTCTCGTTCAGCCGCGCGAAAACGTCCATGAAATAGCGTCCCAGAAAGCCGCGCCCGCCGGTCAGCATGACGGTTTTGCCGGCGAACCCGTGGGCGCAATCGCTCAGGGATTCGGCGATTTCCGCAATGTCGGATTTAAGGACGAAGTCTGTCATGATCAAAAAATCCCGATTTGGGGAAGGGGCGTGATAAAGCGCCCCCCCGCCTTGGAGAATGCCTGGTGTTTTTTCATTATGGGCTCTGCGAAGTTCCAGGCAAGTATTAGCAGATAATCAGGCTTTTGTTCATAAATCGCCTGTGACGGCAAAATCGGTATGTGAAAGCCGGGCGAAAACAGCCCTTGTTTCAAGGGGCTGTCGTCGACGATGAAATCGACGATATCGGGACCAAGCTCGAAATGGTGCATCAAGGTGGTCGCTTTCGCCGGCGCGCCGAACCCGGCGATGGTTTTCCCTTCGCCCCTCAAGCGGCGCAGCAAGAATCCCAACTCTTTCTTTATTTCGTTAATTTTCTTGCCAAAGGCGACCAGAGTCTCTGCGCGGTCCAATTTTTTTTCTTCCTCCAGCGCCGTCATTTCGCCGACGGAAGCGCCCACCGTGCGCCCGCCCCCTTTAAGTTGAGCGACGCCGCGAAGCGAGCCGCCATGGGAATCGACTCGGGTCGCCTCGATCATCTCCATGCCGTTGGCGTCGAAGAAAGCCTTAAGCGGCTTCACCGAGTGATAGGCCAAGTGTTCATGATAGGTCATGTCGAACAGGGTGTGATCAACCACATCCATCAGATAAGACGCCTCGAAGGAAAAAACGCCGTCCTCGCTCAACAGCTCCCTGACGTCAGATCGTCGATATGGGCGAAAACGTTGTTGGCGGTGATGATCGCCGCCCGCCCTTTTTCCTTGGCGATGCGCGTCGCCATGTCCGGCGTGAAGAACCCGGTAATGGTCTCAACGCCGTCTTGGCAAGCGCGCCGGGCGATCTCCTTGGCCGGATCAACGCCCAGAACCCGCATGCCGCTTTCCTTGAAGAATTTAAGCAGGGTCCCGTCATTGGAGCCGATATCCACCACCAGATTTTCCTCGGGCAGGCCATCCTTGGGCGGATTGAAGCGCTCCAGGATATCCGCGGCGTAATCCTTAAAATGAGCGACAAAAACCGGCGAGGTTCCGGAAACGTAGACATAGTCCTCGAACAACGCCTTGGGATCGACCACGTCAAGCAATTGGACATGGGCGCAATCCTCGCAGAAGAAAAGGTCAAGGGGGAAGCAAACCTGGGCCACGTTCAGCTTGTCTTCGGCAACGAAAGCGTTGGCGGGCGGCGTCGGCGTCAGCTTGAAGGCGAGCGTCAGCTTTCTCGATCCGCACAGGCGGCACGTTTCGCGGCGGTGGCAAAGGTCGCTCAAGAATCCGGGCTCACCAGCTCGATGCGCTCGATGTCGGCCTCGTAGACCTCTTGGCGCCGCGAGTTGCGGCCCAATGTCAGAAAAACCGTATCCTCCAGGAAAACCATGGCGTGATCCACCTGGGGAGGGGTGAAGAATTGCTGTCCCTGCTCGATGATCACAACCTCCGGCTCGGCGTCTTCGCCGTGGGGGCGATGGTGGTATTCGATGCGTCCCTTGAAGACATAACAAAAATGCCAATCGGTCTTGTGGTAGTGATTGGCCCTGACCGTGCCTTTCTTGGAACTGATGAGCACCGCGCTCTCCATGGGCAAATCCACCAGCGGCTGAATTTCTCCGCGCGCGTCGGCGAAGGAGTCTTCCTTTGGCACGATGACGGTTTTCGGCCAGGCGGTTTTTTCGTCTTCGGTAACGGGCCTTGTTGTCATTTTTCTATGATCCTTTTTTCATCTTTTATTCAGGCTTGCCGCTTCTTTGCAGGAAACACCTTTTCAGTTTCCAAAATAAAATCCTTGTAGTCGACAGCCGGAATGACCTGACGATAGTTTCTTCCCGACAGGACAAGAAACGCCATGAAAATCGCCGCCATAAAGGCCTGTATAACGGCTAAGCCAAGGATTATGACAACGAGCGACGTCCAACCCTGGACAAAAAAGTCAAAAAAGAAGCGCTTGGCTATAACCAGGACAAGAGCCGCTAGAACCGCGATCCCTATCCCAAATATGGTGATGACAATACGCACGCCGACAACATCGGCATGAACCGCAAAACCACTGAGTCCATGGATGACCAGGGCGACAATGTTTGATTTCCCTCGACCGTAAAGCCGCTTTCCACGGGTAGTCGGCATCATGGTGAAAGGCACGCGCGCCCTCATGATCCCGGCTGGGAAATGGCTCCAAATTTCCGAAATGCCTGCGATGCGTTTAACCAGCCGCCCTGGCACCGCGCTGAAGTTGCCAACGGAAATCGACATCCCGGTCAATACCTTGTAAAGGCGCCTGTAAATTTGATAAAGAACTTTGAAAACAAAGCCTTCTGAACGGCGCGTCCGGTTCGCGAACACAATCTTGTTCTCGAATTTTTCCGCTTCCGCAATCAATTGAGGGACATATTTCGGCTGATCTTCAAGATCGGAATCCATAACAACCAACATATCGCACTCAATATTTGAAGCGACATAGCCAAAGCCAGTGGCGATGGCCCGCTGGTTCCCCATATTCCGGGTCAGGGTAACGACAATAACCTCTCTTATGGCGGAAAGATCAAGAACGCCAAAATCAAGAGTGTCGATAAAAGTGGGCGATCCGTCATCAACGATCACAACGGTGGCTTGGTATCCATTTTCCTTCAGCTCGTCATCAAGCTGAGCCAACAGGACAAACACCGACTCCCAGTCATCAAATACGGGGGTCAAGATAACGATATTCTTGCCGCTACTCATTTTCCGTCAGTTTCATTTTCATGACGACTTGGATCAATTAAAAGAAGGTCGACATATTATGAAGAGCTCTTCAATTCATCGTTAGATCGTTGAAGGGAGTTATAAATGCCTGTAGAAAGCAAATAAATTAACTTTCTGAACACGTTTTATGGTCACTGGCCCAAACGTTAGGAGAGACGGCTTGGCGGAAATAGTATTGATTCAACCTTATACCGGAGCCTGGGACGAAATGTCTATACGGCATCCGGAATCCCTTTTGGCCGTCGCCGCTGTTCCCGCCCAGAAAGGTTATGATGTCCGCTTAATCGACCAGCGGATATCCAAGTCTTTTATCAAGGATCTGGAGGAAAGCACGGGACCGGAAACGATTATATTCGGTGTTACGGCAATTACGGGCCAACAGATCAAACACGCCCTCAAAGTCACGAGAACCTTGAAAGAAAAATATCCTCACATCCCCGTCTGCTGGGGTGGCGTGCACGCAACGCTTTTGCCCGATCAAACAGCGTCCCATCCTCTGGTCGACTATGTTGTGGTTGGTGATGGCGATCTGGTTTTTTGTGAGCTTTTCGAACGCCTGAGGGATGGCCGGCCGATCGATGATTTGCGCGGGATCGTTTATAAGACGAAAAAAGGAGATGTTAAGTCCAACGCCGGAACGGCTGAGGTCCAAACCCTCGGCGACACCGCCAACTACAAAGTGTTAAGAAAAAATGGCGTTACCGACGTTATCCGCGACCTTGATTCACTTCCTGATCTTCCCTACCACCTCCTGAACATGGACGGCTACAACGTTTTTCATATGGAAGACGGCCGCAAGTCAGCAACCTTGAACACGTCCAGAGGCTGTCCTTTCAGGTGCAAATTTTGTTCGGGTCCTGTTATCAACGAAGGGCGTTGGCGCGGCTTCTCGGCAAAGCGCGTCATTGAAAAGGTGGAAAATCTTTACAGGAATTACGATATCCGGATGATTTATTTTCAGGATGATTATTTTCCTGGACCGAAGAAGCGCTTTATCGAAATCCTTGAAGGCATGAAAAAATTTAACCGGGAAGTCGAGTGGGGCACGTTGGGCATTCGCGCCGATACGTTAAGCAAGCTCACCGATGAACAATGGGACCTGCTTTATGAATCAGGCTGCCACTCCCTTGAAATTGGCATCGAGTCAGGAAATGAAAGGGTCGTGAAATTCATTAACAAGGGCGAAACCTTGGAGGAAATGCGCCTGTCCAACAAAAAACTCGCCAAATACGATATCACGGTTAAGTACACCATGATTATCGGCTTTCCAGGGGAAAGCGAAGAGGAAATCATGGATACGGTGAATTTTGTTCGGGAGCTGGAGAAGGAAAACCCAAACGCTTATTCCCTGGTTTTCCCCTATCTGCCGATCATTGGAACGCCTTTCTATCGTGAGTGCCTAGCCGCAGGCTTTGAAGAACCCAAGATCCTCGAAGAATGGGAAACCATGGAATTCGACACCTGGACAAAGAACCACAGCACATGGCTGTCGACAAGATTGAAGCGTAAAATGGAAGCAATTAACTTCACCTCATACTTCCATAATAAAAATGTCGCCTACAAATTCGGCGGGTCATCCATGTTGCGAATTTGCTTCAAGCTTTATCATCCGGTTGCGAAGTGGCGTTTCAAGACAAACCGTTTTGGCTTCTTCTTCGAAGATCACCTAAAAGACGGGCTGTTGCATGTAAAATATTTCGTACGCAATCTATTCCGAAAGCGGACGGAAACACTTGGTGAAATCAATAAATCCCTGAACTCTTCGGAAGTTTGAGCCGAAAAGGCGGCGCCTTACCTTTCGGGGCCTTTTCTGTCATAGATTATCAAACCCCCGCATGGCTCTGAACGCGGGCGGTAGAGTTCCAAGCCGGAGCCGTCAAAGCCGTTACTTTCCTTCCCAATCGCGAGAGTGGCGAAATATCCCTGGTCAATTAATCCTCCGATTCCGTCTCTTTCGATTTTGACGCCGGCGGCGCGATCCGGGATATAATTTGCGTGAACGACAAACGGTATTTTCGCCGGCGTCATCCACGGCAATGCAAGGTAGCGGACGGAAAGAAAAAATGGCTCGCGCAGGTTTGTCAAACAGGATTTGGCCGCCATTAAATTCTGGTGAGCGGGTCTTACGGAAAGCACGCCCTGAACCCCCGTTAGCACCGTTCCGATCCCCGCGATATTGCCAACCCACCCCACGGCCATGATCACGATAAAGGCCTTCGAAAGAGGGCCCTTATCGTATAACCACACGAGCAGAGCCAACGCGGAAAACGCCGCATAATAGGAAAACATGAAAAAATGACTTTCCGAAGACGCCTGCAAGCCGCCCGTCGCCAAGGCTTCCAAGCCGGCGATCAGGAAACCGAGAAAAGGAATTAACATGATTGGCCGTAGTTTGATTTTCTCGGATACGGCCAAACGCATGTCGGAATAATAAACCAAAGTAGCCGCGAAAACGGCCAAGACGGGAAGAGCTTTCACCGAGTAGTTGACGATATTGCGCACCAAAAGTTCAAAGGTGAAAAAAATGTGAGACCCGCTGTAATGCAGCATCTTGGTATAAATTGGCCCGCCAATGGCCATCGTAATCAACCCGGCGGAAACCAAGACAATGGTAAGAATTATGGCGTCCCGCCACTGCCGCCGCAGCAACAAATACAATCCGACTGTCGCCGGAGCGTAAACAAAATTCTGTTTGAAACTCCAGGCGAGATAAGAAAACACGCAAACCATGAGGATCGCGCCCAGCGGGCGGGAGTCGTAATGCCTAATGAAAATCCAAGTGGCGATAAGCGTCAAAACAAGCGGCCAGATATCGGGAGTCGCCGAGATGCCAAAGAAGCCAATCAGGGGCCCGAAAAAGACAAAAACCGCGAACGCGCCACATAATAGTTTTAAGGAACGATCCTTTACCTCAAGCACATCGGCGAAAGAGAGGTAGGCAAAGAATGAACCAACCACTAAACCGCTAAAAGTGGTTAGGCGGGTGATCGTCGGCAGCCAGGCGTCGCCAAGGGAAAGCACCTTAAGAACAAGCCCCGCGACCTCACCATAAGATGCGTAAAAAAGCCAATTGTAGTACGAGCCGTCATAGGGGATGCGGGTTTGGTCGGTATATACCACTCCCCCGAAAACATATTTCCAAATACTATAAAGGATTTCATACTCAGCGCCCCGGGTCATTCCCTGCAAGGGCTCGGCGAATGAAATGGCGTAATAGCCCCTCACTCCCATCAATATAAGGGCCGTCATGACGCTAACGACGGCAAACAGGGAGAGACCCTTGAGGGAAGGCTGTTTCATTCCCGGCTCCGAACCGCCGACAAGGGCGCCGCCGTTAAAGCGGCCGTTATCCAGAGCGTTCCCAGCCACCAGCTTTGCCAAATGCCGTAACTGACGCCGGCAATGGCGAAAGCGTTGAAAAAGGCTCCATAGCTTGACGCCCTGATAACGGCGTCTTGACAGCGGTCGATGCGGCGGATCAGGGCAAGCAGAAATGCGGCGAGCAGAACCGCTCCCATGGCGCCGAACTCCAGCCAGATCTGAAGTATGGCGCTGTGGGGATGCAAGGGAATAGGCTCCGACTGGGGGTTATGTTTTATGTTCGGAGCGAAGAACACCTTGTCCTCAATAGTGGAAATGGCGCGTGAGCTATCCAAACCCTTTCCCAAAATGGGTGTTTCGGCGATGTAACCGGATGCGGATTTCCATATGAAAATACGTGGGAAAACGGAGTTCGGCAGGTAAGGCATTGACGCGCCGATTGATTGAGGACTGGGGACAAGCCGAGGCGCCAGAGGCATGGCGGCTATTGCGAAAATGATCATGACCGCGAAGATCGCCGCCGCCCGCCTGCGCAACAGATAAGCCATGGCGAAGACGGTCAGGCCGACAAAAAAGCCGAGAATGGAAGCGCCGCTTCCACTGGCCAGGATCGTGGCGATAACAACAACCAGCAGCGCCATGGAACCAACCTTTGACCCTCGACGCCAGAGCGTCGCCAGGGCAGGCCAGGCCATCAGGACCGCCACCGTGGCGCCGGTCTTGTAGTAGTTCTGCTGCGTGTAATTGACGATGATTTCCCTGTTCATCACGACCTTGTTCAGGAAGCGGGTCAGGACCAGGGGCGAGAACATCTCGAAGGCCAGAAGGGCGAATCCCGTGACGACGCCAATGATCAGCGCCGCCTCGAAGAATGGCCGTTCATCCTCATGCAGCCGGCTTCCGAGCGATACCAGAACCAGTCCCCCAAGAAAAGTTCCGGCAAGAGGCAATGTCAGGCCCAAGCTGTTGTCCGGGGAGATGGACCAGAGAGTGCTTGTCAAGCCGTATACGGTTATGAGGGCGAACAGGATGAAAAATGGTTTTGATAGTGTGGGCAATGTGCGTTCGCGGGCCCAATCGGCGGCCAGGCCCAGGACCGCCGCTATGACGAACAACAACGCCATGGCCTTCGACATGAAAATGGCGAAGGGTATGGCCAGGAACGCAGATACCCCCAGAACGTGACCTTTATGAATTCCGCGCATGGCTTTCAGCCGGGAATTTTTGAATATTTTGACAAGGGATTACGTTTCCTGGGTCTGCGCGGTCTAACGGAAGACGGGATTGTGGATGTGCGTCTCGATTTTCTGGCCGGCGTGACGGCCCAACAACTCAAAAGCCTATTGATCATGGCGAGCGGCTAAAATGATGTTCTTTCCGAATAATGGCTGCGCCAAGCCCTCGATGAATCGGGAAGCGGGAACGCCCAACCTGTCATAAAGAACAGATAACTTGGAATTAAACTCTTCCTTTCCGCCTAGCGTAAAAATCAGCCACCATGGGAAAATCCCAAGGAAATCAAAATACCGCGCATCGATTATGGTGAATCCAGAATCCTCAACGATTGAACCAAGGTCTTTTAAATTGTAGCGGCGATAATGCTTAAGAACCCTGTCCATATTACTGAACAGAAAATTCAACGCGGGCACGAAAAGAAGCAGATTGCCCCCAGGCTTTAACACCCGGAAAAATTCATCCAAAATATTCTTATCGTCTTTAATGTGCTCCAGAACATTGATTAGCACAATCGTATCCGTTGAAGAATCCTCTCTGTCCGAGACATGTGTCTCAAGGGAATCCTCGATAACTGAGATTTCCTTTTCTCCTTCAAAGCGGCTTCGAAGCTCCGCCGCCAGGTTAGGGGACGGCTCCACGAGAATAAGCCGTTCGGCGTAGGGTTGGAGTAACGCCGAATACGTGCCCGTGCCCGCCCCATATTCAATGCATTGGCCGTAAAGATAAGGCTTAAAATAATCAATGATCCATTTTTGATAATTGGAAAGGCCCTGCAACGCCTCAAGCTCACGGCCTTCGTATTTGGGTTTTAAAGTCATGAATGTCGTTTAGGAGAAAAGTTTATACCGGATAACGCAATAAATCGCCTGGACGCCGTCTTTCCAGCCGATTTTCTTTCCTTGCTGGTAAGTGCGGCCCGTATAGCTGATGCCGACTTCAAAAATTCTGAGAGGCGGCTGGAGACGGCTTATTTTCGCCGTGAACTCGGGCTCGAACCCGAATCTGTTTTCCTTGAACGACACCCGGTCAAGAATCTCGCGCCGGAAGACTTTGTAACACGTTTCCATGTCGCTAAGATTCAGGCCGGTGAACATGTTGGAAAGAAGGGTCAAAGCCTTATTGCCGACGGAATGCCAGAAATAAAGCACCCTGACGCTCTCTCCCCCGCGGAAGCGCGATCCGTACACCACATCGGCCTTTCCACTAAGAATCGGCTTCAAGAGTTTCGGGTATTCATTCGGATCGTACTCCAAATCAGCGTCCTGAATAAGGATGATGTCGCCGCCGGCTTCGGCGAAGCCGGTGCGCAAGGCCGCGCCCTTTCCCATGTTTTTTTCATGCCGGACGGCTCGAACCCGCGCATGCTTTTCGGCCAGCGCCTTGGCCTTTTCGTAAGAATTGTCGCTTGATGCGTCGTCGACGATGATCATATCGGATTTGAGGCCTGAACAGTCGGCGTCAAGAACCCTCTCGACCAAGGATTCCAGGGTCGGTTCTTCATTGTAGCAGGGAACCACGATGGTCAGTGATTTTGGCGGCACGGGTTTAATCTCTAAGGATTTGTTCAACGGGGCCGCTCTTTACTAGACCTTTTAGGCAAAAGAGGCAATCCGAGGCGGCCTAAGGGGCGCATTTTTCATCGCCGACCTTGAGAAGGTCAAAGGTGATTTCGGCCCTTAATGACTTGGCGAAGGTCCTGGAGCCGAAGCTCTGGGCGTCAAAGCTTTTCAGATGCTCAAGGCATTTGGTTTGACTCAAGAGATCAAGAGATTTGGGATTATACGCGGTCTCGCCCCCTTTGAGTTTCCCGCTGAGCACATGAGTGATTCCGGCCGCCTTCAGTTGCCGGTAAAGAACCACGGGGTCTTGCTGGTCTTCACGCATGTTGACGGCGGATTGGGTGTGGGGCGAGCTGAACAGGTAGGGGATTTCCAGAAAATAAAAAAGCTGCCGCTCGCTGGTGAAAAGCTTATCCGACTTGGAAAGGTTGGCGTTGATCCAAGGGACGGGCGCATAGTTCTTGATGTTTTTATGCAAAAACGCCTCGCGGGATTCTCCGCTCGCTATGTGGCGCGCGTACTTGAGGGAGACAACCGCGCCAACGAACATTTGAAAGCCGATGGTCGCCGCCAGGGCGGCCGCAAGCGGCGCTTGGAACCGGTTTTGCGAGCAAAGACGTTCGGCGGCGACGGCGAAACAAATCAACAGCAACGGCAGGATGGGAACCAGATGCCGGACCCTTTGCGACGGGCCGCTGAAAAACCAGATGGCGTAGAAAAGAAAAGCGATGGCCGTGTAGATCAAGAGACGGCTGCCGAGGATTTTGCGCCGGAACGTCCAAGCGCCCAGGGCCGCGAACGGCAGGACGAGGAGCCCGAAGGGGCCAAGTCCGACGTTTTTCGCCTCGATAATGGCCGGAGAATCGAGGGTCGCCAGAAAAGGGAAAAGAAAAAACCATAAGGGCGTTCTGGGGATCGGCCGCTCGTATTCCATATAGACCGTTTTGAAATAATGGTCTTGCTCCTTCGTCCAAAGCAGCAAATCGTCCCGCCCGAACCACTCAAAGAGCACGGGAAAGAAGGGATCGCCCGTGTGCGCGCCGTTCCAGGCGTACCACTGGAAGCCCGCCAAGAGGGCCATGGCGCCGTAAACCAGACCGTGAGCCAGCCAGCGCCGTTGCGCCAGCAGGACAAGGCCGCAGGCGACGGCGAACAACAGGCCCATATATTTCGCCCCGCCAAAGAATCCAACGATAAGGCCGGCGAACATGGCGTAGCGCAAACGCCCGGTTTCCAGAGCCCGCGCCGCCGCCCAGGCGGCGGCCATGGCGAACAGCGCCATCCTCACTTCGATCTGGCCGGTTCCGGCGGCGTAAATCACCGCCGGCGTCGTTAAAAAAATCAGGGCCACGGCCAAAGACCAGTTTCGCCCCAGATGGCGGCGGCAAAGGACGAACAACAAAAGCGCAGGCGCCCAGCCGGAAACCATGGTCCATAGGGTCAGGGCTTGCTCTCCGCCAAGGGCCAGGGCGGGCAGATAGGTCATTTGGATCAGATAGGGAATGGCCCCGTCGACCGGCCTGAGGATAAACTTAATGCGCCCCGCCTCCAGGAATTGCTTGGGCGCGGTGAAATGATAGGCCAGGGAGTCGGCGTCGCCGGGCGGCGCCAGGCCCTCGGCCAGATCGAAGAACGCGACGATCAGAACAAGCCCCAGCAATCCCCATCCCAAGGCGTCGAGGGGCTCGGCCGGGGCGGTCGATCCTTTTCGTTTTAATAAAACGCAGCCCACCGCGCCAACGATCAAAAGGCCGAGAAGCCAGCCCTTGCCGAGCAAGCCCAAAACGCCCAAGGGGAAAACCAGCCAGCCAAGAAGGCCGAATCCGGCGACGAAGGCGAAGACGGCGTGTTCGCCGGGACTGAGCTCCTGGTCAATTTTCAGCAGCCGCAGGACGAGCGCACCCAGCCCCAGGCTGCTCAAAATCTCCAGCAGGACGACGCCAAACGCCATCAGGCCAACAAGTCCAGAACAGGGCCGATCATGTCCCTGAATTGATAAAGGTACGCCGCAAGAGCCAAGCCCACCCAGACCCAGAGGAAAACGGCAATCGGTTTTTCGCGATTCGTCATTTGTGTAAAAATTTCCTTCGTTTAGGTGGTTGGACGATCATGAAATACAGCGTCAAATAAATCATATGAAAGGGCAGTTTCAACAAGGTGATTAAAATCGCCAGAGGATTTTTGCGGCGCCTGTAAACCTGAATCGCCTCATAGTGCACGGCGGCGATGCGATACCACAGACTGGCTATCGCCGAACCGGGATGATTTTTCAAGTCCGGCGCGTAGCGTCCGGCGATCTCCAGGCAACAGGAAAGCCGCCGTCCGGTATGGCTCATGATGCTGTCCGGCGTCACGTAATAGCGCGACAGGGGCTCGTCGAACACCAGGAATTTCGCGTCCGGGTCCTTGAGCAGGGCCAGCCACATCTCGAAGTCCTGGCCGTTGCGCAAACCGTCATCGAACCCCCCGGCTTCGAGAACGGCGTCGCGGCGGGTCACCACCGTGCAGGTGTCCAGGTAGCCTTTGCGGTAGAGGGAGACGAACGGCTGCGCCCCCTCGCGAAAACGCCGGGCGCCGTCGATCAACGATTCTTCGCCATCCTCCACGATCCAGCCGTTGTGGGCCACAAGCCGGTAATCGCCGCTTTCCATATGCGCCAAACTGCGCGCCAGCTTTTCCGGCAGCCATTCGTCATCGGCGTCAAGGAAGGCGAGGATGGGCTGCGTCGCAGCGGCGATGGCGCGGTTGCGCGCCGCCCCGGCGCCCTGGTTGCCTTGGCGGATGACTTTGAGCGTGACGCCTTTCATGCGCGGCTTGTGTTTCAGCGCCGCTTCGTAGGTGGCGTCGTCGGACCCGTCATCGACGACAATCGCCTCGCGGGGTTTAAGGGTCTGGGCGGCGACGCCGTCCAGCGCCCGGGCGATGGTCTCCTTCGCCCGGCAGGCGGGAATAATGACGCTGACCTCAGCGAATTCAGGCGGCATCGGCGAAATCCTCCAATCCCATTGTTGGCGGCTCGAGGCTGAGCGGCGCCTCAACATGAATTCGCACCGCCAGCTCCAGCATCAGCAAGGTGTAGACACGGAAGCCATGACAATCCGGGTTGGCCAGCAAGCGCTCGACGCCTTGCTTGGTCCACCAGCCGCGATCAAGGGTTTCAGGCCGGGTCAGCAGTCTTCGGGCCAAGGGCGCCAGACCGGCCTTCATCCATGCCGGGACCGGCGAGGCGAACCCTTGTTTAGGCGCAGCAATGACGTCTTCGGGCAGGAAGCGCTGGGCCATGGCCCGCTCCAGGCCTTTCTGGCGATTGCCCGGCGTGCGGATTTCCGGGGGAACCGCCAGGGCGGCCGCCACAAGCCGGTGGTCCAGGAACGGAACCCGCCCCTCGACGCTGACCGCCATCGAGGTTCGGTCCAGCAGGGTCAGCAGATCCTCGGGCAGATAGGTGTTGATGTCGGCGTAAAGGCCCGCTGATTGAGCGGGGCCGTCGAATTCCGCGAAGAAGGAGCTTTGCGCCTGTTGCGAGGGCGCAAGACGGGTCCCCAAGAGGTTTCTCATGGGCCGGGGGAAATGGGCGCTGTGTTCATGAATATAGGCGCCGCGGTTGAGGTTAAACATTTCGGCGCGGCGAAGCTTCCACACGGTCATCGGGGAAAACAGGCCGGCGGCGGGCTCTATGAATCCATGCCTCAGCCAACGGGGCGCCCTGAGATAGCGGGCCTCCACCGCCAAGCGGAAGTAGCGGCCGTAACCGGCGAAAAGCTCATCGCCGCCGGTCCCGTTCAAGGCCACCGTTACATTGCGGCCAAGAAATTCATTGATCAGATAATTGGGCAACAACGCCGCGTCGTTCAGCGGCTCCTCGCAATGCCACGCCAGCTTGAGCAGGTGATCGGCCGCCGCGCCCGCCGGCACTTGAAGCCTGTTGTGCCTTGTTGCGTAGCGCTGGGCGATGCTTTCGGCCATTGGCGCCTCGTCGACGCTCGCGCCTTCGAAGCTGACCGTATAGGTGTTGAGGGGCTGGCTGGATTCTTGCGCCGCCAAAGCCACCATGAGCCCTGAATCGACGCCGCCCGAGAGCAAGGCGCCTAAGGGAACGTCGCTTCTGAGTTGCAAACGGATGCTGTCGCGCAGGAGATCGAGAAGATGCGCCTGAATGTCTTCTTCGGATTTGGGCAGGTCGGTAGCCGGCGCCGCCCGCCAATAGCGCCTGTTTTCGATGCCGCCGTTGGCCGCGACTTTCATCATATGCCCGGGTTTCAGCTTAAAGACGCCCTTAAACAGGGTTTCCGGTCCCGGAACATAGCCGTGGCCCAAATAAGCGGCCGCGGCGGCTTCGCTCACCGACGGATTGATCAAGCCGGAGGCGAACAGGGCCTTTATTTCCGAGGCGAAAAGAACGCCGCCGCCGGGAAGATGCGCCCAATACAGGGGCTTCACGCCCAAGCGGTCGCGCACCAGGGTCAGGCCGTGGGCCTTGCGGTCGTAAAGGGCGAGGCCGTAAATGCCGTTGAGCTTGTGGACGAAGTCGTCGCCATGACGGTCGGCCACGGCCAATACCGCCTCCATGTCGCCGGCTGTCTGGTAGGGATAGCCGGGATTTCCTTCTCGCAGCTCCAGGTAATTGTAAATCTCGCCGTTGCCCAAGAGAACGCGCGGGCCTTTATTTTCCACAATGGGCTGGTCGCCGGTGGCCAGGTCAATGATGGCCAGACGCGTGAAGCCTGACTGAAACCGCCTGTCCTTGCAGGCGAAGCGTCCCGTTCCGTTGGGTCCCCGGTGGCGCATGACGCGGAGCATGGCGTCCATGTCGGCTTCTTGGGCGCGGCCGCCCAGGGGCAGGAAAAGTCCGGCTATGCCGCACATTTTAAAGGACCTCCAGGATCAGCGAGGACGACCACGGCAAGCCGCATTCTCCCGTGATCTCGATGGCCGTGATTGGCCGCCCCTCGCCGTAGGCCAACCATTGGGTGGCTGGGCGCAAGGAAATCCCGCCGTCCGGGGCGCGCAGGCGAAACACAGCGTTGCCGCCACGCAAAATAACGGCGCCGCCGTCTTTTTCGGCGTCCATAGGGGTGTGCAGAAGGCGCGTGACCAGCCGCGCGGAGTCTCCCGCCAGCTTGTCGGCAATGGTCAGGGAGGAATCCGTGAAACGCCAGTTTCTGGAAAGCGCGCCAACGCCGCCGAGGCGGGCGTATCCGTGGTGGCGCAAGCTGACGCTGTTCAAGTCCCGGCGCAATTGAGGCGGCGATCCGCCGACAAGCCGCCGGAAGATTGCGTCGTAGTAGGGCTTGTTGGGCGGATAGGGGTCCTTGCCGTCCACCAGCACCGTATTATGGGCTTGGCCTGAGCGGTGGAAGGCGGCGCCGCCCGTCTCGCCGTAAGCGCCCCGTCCCGGATCTATGAAAACGGGCGACTTTTGATAATGCAGATCGAATCCGCCGCAGTCCTGGTGCCCGTGGCCCGGCATGTGAATCCAGCCCTCCGGCTCGGCCCGCCACAACCCGCTCCAGGGTCCAAATCCCGCCTTAAGCCAGCCCGCCTTTTGGAGGTCCTCGGTGAAAACGTCAAGGCGGCTGTCCCGCAAGCCGAGCAGGGCGCGTTTTGCAACTTCATCCAGCAAGGAAACCCAGCCCGCCTCGCCCGCGATCAACGCGGACAGGAACTCGGGCGGGCAGTCGGGCGAGATATCGCCGACCAGGGGCAGGCCCCCCGGCAGAACCAAGTGGGGGATCACCGCCAGGGCCTTGCCGGCGATTTCCCTCAAAGGCTCTTCTTCCGGCCGCCCATGGGACATGGCCATCAGCCAGGCGCTGGCGTAGTTTCGCGTCAGCAGCAAGTGATAATGGCTGGAGCCCTCGCGAAGAACGCCCGAGGGGTGGAAAATACGCCGAGCCTCCGCCAGCAGGATTTTCGCGCCCATGTCCGCCGCTTTTTCCAGGCCCAACTCCAGACCCAGCAGATAAA
>CAJXGZ010000004.1 GCA_913053795.1 uncultured Rhodospirillales bacterium
TCGGAGAATGTCGGACTTAAAAATAGCATCAAAATCTCGGTCAGTGGCGATGCAGCGCTTGATACCTTGCTGGCAAATGACCCCGCAGGCACACAAAACCGGCATTGCCTTTTCCAGAAGCATCTCGCCGGGCGCAAAGACGATGGCCGCGCGCCACAGATCGGGGGTGATGTTGTACACCAGAATGCCGGCGTCACAGCCAAGGCTGGCCAGGGAGCAGGCCTTGGCAAAAGGGTCGGTAGGGCCGGTTACCGCGCGCCCTTCAAACAGCGGCGGAAAGCTGGGCGGGCGGGGCGCGTCGAATGTTGGATCCTCACCCATCAAGCGTTTCCAAGCTTGATCAACCGGCGCGCCAGGGCGCGAAAGGCCTCAGCCTCAGGCGATGCGGGTTTGGAGACCACAATTGGCGCCCCGCCGTCCGAGGCAATGCGAACGTCAATATGCAATGGCAGCTCGGCCAACAGCGGCACCCCCATTTTTTCGGCCTCCCTGGCCACCCCGCCATGGCCAAAGGGGTGTTCTTCATGGCCGCATTTGGAACAGACCTGCGACGACATATTTTCAATCATCCCGATGATTGGCGTCCCCAGCTTGTTAAACATATCGACCGCCTTGCGCGCATCGATCAGGGCGATGTCCTGGGGGGTGGAGACGATAATGGCGCCGGTCAAGGGAACTTTCTGGGCCATCGTCAATTGGACGTCGCCGGTGCCGGGCGGCATGTCAACGATCAAGACGTCAAGCTGGCCCCATTCGACGTCGCGCATCAATTGCTCCAGCGCGCTCATGACCATCGGGCCGCGCCAGATGACGGGCGAATCCGCATCCACCATGAATCCGATGGACATGCACTTGACGCCGTAGTTCTCAAGAACCCCGATCTTGCCGGGGGCCACTTGTACGGGCTGGCCGGTGACGCCCAGCATGAGCGGTATGGATGGCCCGAAAACGTCGGCGTCGAACAGGCCCACCTTCATGCCCTCCGCCTTCAGGGCGAGGGCCAGATTGACGGCGGTGGTTGATTTGCCGACGCCGCCTTTTCCCGAAGCGATGGCGACGATGGACTTGACGCCCGGCATCAGGATTTGCGGCTCGCCGCCAGGCATCCCCCCGGGCGCGCACCCGGTTGCGGCCCCTGGTCCTTGCGCCGATCCTTGCGCCGCTGCGTCCTGCTGGGTCTGGCGTTCGGCGGTGAGCGCCACGGTCGCGGTAAGGACGCCCGGCACGGCGTGGGCGGCTTTTTCCGCTTTTTCGCGCAGGGGCTCCAGCTTGGGGCCGTGTTCCGGGTCCACTTCGACGGCGAAGGAGACGTGCCCGTCCTTGACTTGAAGTCCCGAGATCATGCCTTGGCTTACGATGTCCCCGTCTCCGTAGGGAATTTCCGCCAGGGCGTCGAGAATTTTTTGTTCGGTCACGTCGGCCATTCTTGCAAACTCCGTATCTTAGGCTATATCAGTTGAAGCGGGACGCCCATGCACATTGCGCGTCCCGCCAAGCTGTCATATAAGATATTAGCAATCTGTCATAGGACTTAACACTGGCCCCTCAAAAATCAAGTTTTGTTTTTGAGAGGTTATTTGGAAAAAGGACGAATTATCATGCCTTGGAACCCACAAGGCGGCGGACAAGGACCCTGGGGTCAGGGACCCTCGGGCGGCGGCGGCGGACCACAGCCGCCCGACATCGAGGAGATGCTTCGCCGCGGCCAGGAAAAGTTCAAGAAATTCGCGCCCAGCGGTTTCGGCGCCGGACGCGGGCTGTTTTTGATCATCTTCGCCGCCGTGGCCCTTTGGATGGCTAGCGGGTTCTATGAAGTGGGTCCCAAGGAACTCGGCGTGGAAATGGTCTTCGGCAAGATGAAAAGCACCCAGCCGCCGGGCCTGAATTACAACTGGCCCAGGCCCATCGGTTTGACCTTGAAGCCCCAGGTCACCTCCATTAACCAGATCAACGTAGGCTTCCGCGACGCATCGTCTTCCCGGCGCGGCCAGGGGACGCGCAACGTTCCCGAGGAAAGCCTGATGCTGACCGGCGACGAAAATATCATCGACATTCAGTTCACGGTTTTTTGGAAGATCGACACGCGGCTTCCCGCCGAAGGCGGAAGCAAGGACAACCTGGAGGGCGTGCGCAACTTCCTGTTCAATATCCGCAACCCGGAGCTGACCGTGAAGAACGCCGCCGAAAGCGCCATGCGCGAGGTCATCGGCAAGGACAAGTTCGAGTTCGCCCGCACCAAGGGACGCGTTCAGATCGCCTTGGAGACAAAGAAAGTGATCCAGGAAATCCTTGACCGCTACGGCGCCGGCATCGAGGTGACCGACGTGCAGATCGCCAACGTCAACCCGCCGGCGGCCGTCATCGACGCCTTCCGCGACGTCCAGGTGGCGCGCGCCGACATGGAGCGAAAGGTCAACGAGGCCGACGCCTACCGCAACGAAGTGGTCGAGCAAGCCCAGGGCGAAGCGGCGCAAATCGTTCTCAAAGCCGAGGCCTACAAGAAAGAGAAGACCGAAATCGCCACTGGCGAAGCGGCGCGCTTTCTTTCCGTTTACAAACAATACAATCTGGAGAAAGACATCACCAAGCGCCGCCTTTACCTCGACACCATGAAGGAAGTGCTAGGGAATATGGACAAAATCCTCATTGACAATTCCAAGGGCGGTTCGGGCGTTGTGCCGTATCTTCCCCTGGATGAGATGTCCCGCGGCGGCGCCGCCGGATCAAAGACGGGAGGCAAAAAAAGATGAGCAAATCACGCATGGCCCTTATCATCATTTTGGCGCTTCTGGCCTTCGTCGGCTTTTCGTCGGTTTACACGGTCTTCCAGACCGAGCAGGCCTTGGTTCTGCAGTTCGGCAAGCCCAAAAGACTGGTCAGCGAACCGGGGTTGGCCTTTAAAACGCCCCTCGTTGAAAACGTGTTGTTTTACGACAAGCGCGTCCTGGATTACGACCTCGGCGTCCAGGAAATCCCGACGCAGGATCAAAAGCAGGTGGTGGTTGACGCCTTCACCCGCTATCGCATCGTCGATCCCCTCAAGTTCTTCCAGGCCGCCGGCAATGAATTCGGCATGGAATCCAGGCTGTCGAGCATCCTGACCAATAATTTGCAGGCGGTCTTCGGCGATGTGCCCATGGCTGTGGTTCTGACGCCCAAACGCGCCGATTTGATGGACACCATTTACGAGCGGGTCAGGCTGGAGGGCGCGCGCTATGGCATTGACGTCATCGACGTCCGCTTAAAACGCGTCGACCTGCCCGAGGAAAACAGCCAGGCCATTTACCGCCAGATGCAGACCCAGCGTGAACAGGAGGCGCGCAAATCCCGCGCCGAAGGCGATCGAAAGGCGAAGGAAATCCGCGCCGACGCCGACAAGCAGTCGACCATCATCAAGGCGACGGCGGTGAAGAAAGCGGAGATTCTCATGGGCGAGGGGGAGGCCGAAGCCCAGAGGATTTACAACGCCGCCCATAGCAAGGATCGCGAGTTCTTCGATTTCTGGGTTTCCATGAACGCGCTGCGCGAAGGCCTCGGCGGCGACTCGACGCGCTATATCGGGCCGCCATCGGGCGATTTCTTCCGCTTCTTCGGCGACATCACCGGCAAAAAGAAAAAGTAGCCCGGTTAAAAGGCGGCGGTCCAGGAGGGACAAGAGGGGACAAGGGGGGGATATGACCGATCTCTACACCGCCCTCGCCCTCGCCTTGGCCATTGAAGGGGCGCTCTACGCTCTTTTCCCGCAAACCATGAGACGGATGATGGCGCAAGCGCTGGCAATGCCCGCCGGCGCGCTGAGGTCCGCCGGACTAACGGCGGCGGTGATCGGCGTCGCCCTCGTCTGGCTGATCCGCGGCTAGTCGCAGGCCACTAACTTTTCCATTTTGTCGAGAGCCCCTTGATGACGCCGTGCAGGGTGCGCGCCTCCTGTTCAGTCATGTTGGCGCGCTGGAACAGGTTGCGGAGGTTTTGCACCATGATCGGGCGTTTCTCCTTGACGCGCAGGAAACCGCAATCGTCCAGCTCCCGCTCCAGGTGTTCGAACAGGTTCACCAACTCCGCCTTGTTGGCGGGGCGGGTGTCCTTGGGCATGGTGATGGTGGACTCGGGGGCGCCGTCCGCCGCCTGGAACCATTCGTAAGCCACGACCATCACCGACTGGGCCAGGTTCATGGAACAGAAAGCCGGGTTGAGGGGAATCATGACGATGGCGTCGGCCAAGGCGATGTCGTCGTTATCGAGGCCCCTGGATTCACGCCCGAAAATGACGCCGCAGCGCCCCCCGTCATAGGCGCCTTGGCTGGCGAACGCCCGCATGTCCTTGGCCGCATGCCGGGGCGTCGCCACTTTCTTGGTCATGTGGCGCGGCCGGCCGGTGGCGGCGTAGACCCGCTGCAAGTCGGCCACCGCCTCGGCCGTGGTCTCGAAGACGCGGGCGCGCTCCAGCACCGCGCCGGCGCCGGCTGCGGCGGCGATCGCCTTGTCGTTGAGCCATGCGGCGCGCGGCTTGACCAGGCGCAAATCAATGATCCCGCAATTGAGCATGGCGCGGGCCGCCATGCCGATATTCTCGCCAAGTTGCGGATTGACGAGCACCATGGACAGGCCGCGATCCTTTGTGGTTTCCGCCGCCTTTTTTTTGGGAGGCCTTCCCGTCACGATTTTTGAAGGCGGAACAGCCTGTAGACGATGCTGTCGCGCAGCGCGTTGTAGGAGGCGCCGATAACGTTGGCGGACACCCCCACCGTCGACCAGTGCTCGCCATGTTTGTCGGCGGATTCGATCATCACCCGGGTCACCGCGCCGGTGCCGTCGCCGGGAGTCAGGATGCGGACCTTGTAGTCCACCAGCCGCAAGTCCTCCAATTGAGGATAAAGGGGGATCAGCACCTTTCGGAGCGCCGCGTCCAGCGCGTTGACCGGCCCGTTGCCCTCGGCCACCGACATGAAGGATTTTCCCTCCACCTGCAATTTTACGGAGGCCTCGGACAAGGTGATCAGCTCTCCCCTGGCGTTCCAACGGCGCTCGTCGATGACGCGGAAACTGTTGAGCTTGAAGAACTCGGGAACCGTTTCCAAGGTGCGCCGCGCCAGCAGTTCGAAGCTGGCTTCGGCGCCGTCATAGGCGTAGCCGTCGAACTCATGGCCTTTCACCTTTTCCACCAGATCCGCCAGTTTGGGGTCCTTGGGGTCGATTTTCATGCCGATCTCGCGGAAGCGGGCCAGGATATTGGACCGCCCCGACTGGTCGGAGACGACGATATGGCGATGGTTGCCCACCAGTTCGGGCTCGATGTGCTCGTAGCAGCGGGGATCCTTCTCCACCGCCGAGGCGTGAACGCCGCCCTTATGGGCGAAGGCGGATTCGCCCACATAGGGCGCGCCGCGCAAGGGGGCCCGGTTCAAGCGCTCGTCAAGCACATGGGACAGATGCGTGAGTTGGGCCAGTCCTTCAGTCGTTATCCCCGTCTCGTATCCCATCTTGAGCATGAGAGAGGGGATAATGGACACCAGATTGGCGTTGCCGCAGCGCTCGCCGAGGCCGTTGAGGGCGCCTTGCACTTGGCGCACGCCGGCGCGCACGGCGGCGAGGCTGTTGGCGGCGCCGTTGCCGGTGTCGTCGTGACAATGAATGCCTAAGTTTTCGCCGGGGATATGTTCCGTGACGTCGCCGACGATCTTCTCGATCTCGTGGGGCAGGACGCCGCCGTTGGTGTCGCACAGCACGATCCAGCGGGCGCCGGCGCCTTGGGCCGCCTTGAGGCAGTCAAGGGCGAAGCCGGGATTGGCCTTATATCCGTCGAAAAAATGCTCGGCGTCGAAAATCACTTCATCCATGCGCTGGGCGGCCAGGGCGACGCTGTCGGCGATCATCTTGAGGTTTTCCTCAAGATCGGTTTCAAGGGCCTCCTTGACGTGGAAGTCCCAGGCTTTGCCGAAGATGCAGACGGTCTTCGCCTGCGTCGTCAGCAAGGCGATAAAGCCGGGGTCGTCTTCGGCGCTGCGCCCCGGGCGCCTTGTCATGCCGAAGGTGGAAAGCTTGGCTCGTTCAAGCTTCGGCGGATTGGCGAAAAAGGCGTCGTCGGTGGGGTTGGCCCCGGGCCAGCCGCCCTCCACGTAATCGACGCCCAGGCGGTCCAGATCGCCGGCGATGGCGTTCTTGTCGGCGGCGCTGAAATCCACGCCCTGGGTCTGCGCGCCGTCCCGAAGGGTGCAGTCATATAAATAGATGCGTTTATCGCTCATAGCCGTGCCGCTTTTCATTATTTGCAAGTTATGCATAGACAATGACGAATTTCCGCGCATCCCTCAAGATTTTCCGAGTGCGGGCGGCGCGGGCGCGCTTGACAGGTCGCGGAGCGGGCTTTACTTTCCGTCGCGCTAATGGCGCAATTCCGGCTAGGAGGGGGGCTTTCAGCGCTTTTTCATAATGAGCGAAAGCAAGCCCCCTAAATCGCCTAAAGAGACGGAGTCGCTGGAAGACCTTGATAAGCGCTTGTGCGCCGCGCTCGCCAAAAGTGAGCCGGCAAAGCCAGCGGGAGATTCCGGCGGCATAGCGAGCGGAGCCGGCGTTGCGGCGAAGATCGGAGTTGAAATGGTTTCGGCTCTGGTTATCGGGGTGGTTATCGGCGTCTCTCTCGATAAGTGGCTGGAGACGGCGCCATTATTTTTGATAGTGTTCCTTTTCCTTGGCGCGGCGGCCGGGTTTTTGAACGTCTATCGCACGGCCAGCGGTTATGGCTCCGCCATCGGATATAAACGCCCCGCCGAAGAAGATGCGGCGGAAGAAAACGAAGAAGACAAAGAAGACGAAGAAAGAAAAGGGTAGCGGCAATTGGCCAACCCCATGAAACAATTTGAGATCCGGCCCCTGGTCGAGATCAATATCGGCGGCTTTGACGCCTCTTTCACGAACTCGTCTTTGTTCATGGTCATCGCCGTCTCCTTGGCGACCCTGTTCCTTATCCTCAGCATGCGCGGCCGCGCCCTGGTGCCCGGGCGCTGGCAATCCCTGGCGGAGATCAGTTACGAGTTCATCGCAGGCATGGTGCGCGACAATGTGGGGCCCGAGGGGCGAAAGTTTTTTCCCTTCATCTTCACCTTGTTCATGTTCATCCTGTTCGGCAACATGCTCGGCATGTTGCCTTACAGCTTCACCTTCACCAGCCACATCATCGTCACCTTCATCATGGCCATCTTTGTCTTTTTGGGCGTCACCATCGTTGGCTTCGCCAAGCACGGATTTAAGTTTTTCGGGCTTCTTTTACCTGAGGGCGTGCCCTGGTACATCATCCCGGTGCTTGTGCCCATCGAGTTGCTGTCTTATCTGGTGCGGCCGGTGAGCCTGTCGCTCAGGCTGTTCGCCAATATGACCGCCGGCCACACCATGCTGAAGGTGTTCGCCGGCTTCATCGTCACCCTCGGCTTTCTAGGCGTGGCGCCGCTGCTTATCGTCACGGCGCTGACGGGGCTTGAGTTTATTATCGCCTTCTTGCAGGCCTATGTGTTCACCATCCTGACCTGTATCTACCTGAACGATTCACTGCACCTGCACTAGGGCGGGCGCGGCAAGGAAGTTTTTTCAAATTACTCTGTTTTTTAGAAAGGAACCCCAACAATGGAAGTAGCGGCAGCAAAGTTGATTGGCGCAGGTCTGGCCGTGATCGGCCTGGGCGGCGTCGGAGCCGGCATCGGCAACATTTTCGCGACAATGATTTCCTCGGTCGCCCGCAATCCGGCCGCCGAGCCCGCGGTCAAGACGACCATGTGGATCGGCTTCGCCTTGGTCGAGGCCGTCGCCCTGTACGCCTTGCTGATCTCGCTGGTGATTCTGTTCGGTTAAAGCCGTTAGAACGCTAGCCCAGGGAGGTCTCCATGGCGCAATTTGATCCGTCGACTTTTTCTCCTCAGATTATCTGGTTGGTGATTTCCTTCGCCATCCTTTACATCGCCATGTCCAGGTTCGCGCTTCCGCGCATTAGCCGGGTCCTGGAGGAGCGCCAGCATAAGATCGACGAAAGTCTTAAAAAGGCGGCGGCGATGCAAAGCGAGGCGCAAGCCGCGTCCGAGGCTTACGACAATGCGCTGGCCAAGGCGCGCGCCAAGGCCCAGGACCATATGCGAAACGCCCGGGAGAAGGCGGCCCAGGAAGCCTCTCAGCGTCAGGAGGTCCTGGCGGAGCGTCTCGCCGGCGATATCCAGGCGGCCGAGAAGCGCATCGGCGAAGCCAAGGGTGACGCCCTTTCGCGCATCCGCGAGGTGGTCGTCGACGTGGCCGGCGCGGCCATTGAAAAACTGTCCGGTGAAAAGCCCGCCGCCAAGGACGTGGGCTCCGCCGTTGACGACGCCCTAGGCGGCCGCTCGTGAGCGCGGCGTGGGCGGCTGCCGAGGGGACGGCCGCGGCCGAGCACGCCTTCTATCAGTCCGCCGAGTTCTGGGTGGCCGTGGCCTTCGTCATGCTCATGGCCGCCATCGGCAAAACGGCCTACGCCAAGCTGGTGGAGGCGCTGGATATGCGCGCCATGGACATCAAGGAGCAGATCGACGAGGCCGTCAAACTGCGCGAAGAGGCGCAGAATATGCTGGCGTCCTTCGAGCGCAAGCAGCGTGACGCCGCCAACGAGGCCAAGGAAATCGTCGAACGCGCCCAGGCCGAAGCCGCAAGGTTGGCGGCGCACGCCGCCGAGGAGTTGGAGAAAGCCTTGAAGCGGCGCGAACAGTTGGCCATGGAGCGCATCTCCCAGGCCGAGGCCAAGGCGGTGGAGGAGGTGCGCACCCTCGCCGTGGATGTAACCATAAACGCCACTCGCCAGTTGCTAAGCGAAAAAATTTCGGCTAAAAAGACCGCGTCCATGGTTGACGGCGCAATCGAGGAGCTGCCCGAAAAATTAAATTAAGAAGAATCGGGCGGAAGGGGGACAAACTTGTGAGGGGCCGCGCGGGCCCTTTTTTTTACGCCCGGACAATGGGCAGTTCGTTCCAGTTGGTGGTGTAGCGGGGCGAGCGGTGGGCTTGGTTCATGCGCCAGTTTTTGCGCTTGCCGGGGCCCCCCGCGGCTTTAAGTCCGGCGGCGGCGTAACGGATCGTTCCGCGTCCGAATTTACAGTTGATTTCATCGAAAGCCGTCATCAGCCGTCCGCCCCTGGCGTCCGTTCTTGGCGCGAAGAGGTCCCCCTGGACGCTCCCCCCAGTGCGTCCTTGAGGAGCCAGGTCCAACAGCAAAACGCCCGCCTTCTTGTAGCGGCGGTCCGCTTTGAATATGCGCCTTAGCGCCGTAAGCGCCGTTTTCGTGATGGCGGCGGTGTGGTTGGTGGGCATCGGCAACGCCAGGGTGGCGGCGTTGTTGTGCTGGGGGTCCGTCTTGCTGAAGGGGTTGGTTCGGATGAAGACGGTTACGGACCCTGCGGCGAGGCCCGCCTTGCGCAGCTTTTCGGCGCCGCCGGCGGCGAAGGCGGCGACCGCTTCGCCAAGATCGTCCAGGGTCTCCACGGGACGGGCGAAGGACCTGGAGACCAACGCCGTCTTGCGGTCCGCGGGTTGGCTTTCCAGGTCCAGGCAGGGGACGCCGCCAAGCTCCATGCGGGTGCGGGCGCCGGTGACGCTCATGCGCGCGCGCACCCAGGCTTGGGGGGCTGTGCTGAGGTCCAGCGCCGTCAGCACGCCGTGGCTTTTCAGCATCTCCGCGCCTCGCCGCCCGACGCCCCAGACGTCGCCCACCCCGGTGGCGGCGAGGGCCGCGCGGCGCAACTTAAGCGACGCCGTCAGATCGACGGCGCCCCGCGCTTCTTTCTTGGCTATACGGTTGGCGATCTTGGCCAGGGTTTTGGTTTCGGCGATTCCGATGCTGACCGGAATCCCGGTGCGCTTGCGCGCTTGCGCACAGATGAAATTTCCGTAATCGCTTAAACTCCGGTCCCCAAACCCCGAGAGATCGAGAAAGGCCTCGTCGATGGAGTAAATCTCCAAGTTCGGCGTGAAGTCCTCCAATGTCGCCATCACCCGCCGGGACATATCGCCGTAGAGGGGGAAATTGGACGAAAAGACGCGGATGGCGCGCCACGCGCTCAATCGGCGCAGCTTGAACGCCGGTTCGCCCATCTTGACGCCCAGCGCCTTGGCCTCGTCTGAGCGGGCGATGACGCAGCCGTCGTTGTTGGACAGGCAGACCACCGGCTTTCCCTCCAGCGCCGGATCAAAGACGCGCTCGCAACTGGCGTAGAAGTTGTTGCAGTCGGCCAGCCCAAAGACGGCGCTCATCAAGGCGGGCCCATCAAGGCGGGCCAAGGGAGTGAATGGCGTTGGTGGCGACGCCCCAGACGGCGCACGCGACATCTTCCGTGTTGGGGGCTTCCGCGTTGGCGGCGCCGGCGATGGGGATGTCGGGGAAGTCGGGGTTCTCCGCCTTGAGGACCCAGCCGCCCTTCTCCGCCCTCAGCCGCTTCACCGTCAACTCGCCGTTGACGGCGGCGACGACGATGGAGCCGTCACGGGGCTCCAGACTCCGATCAACGATCAGCAGGTCGCCCGGATGGATTCCGGCGCCGGTCATGGACGCGCCCTCCACCCGCACGATAAAGGTGGCGGCGGGATGCTTGATCAGATGCTCGTTGAGGTCCAGCTTGCCCTCCACATGGTCCTCGGCGGGCGACGGGAACCCGGCGGCGACGCGCGACGCGAAGAGAGGATAGCGGCGCCTATTGGATGGTTTCGCCGCGAAAATCATGGCAACATTGCATTTCGCCCAAGAAAATCAGAACATAGAAAGAACATAGCATATGGGCAAGGAAAAAATCAATATCATAATAGCGTTTTGTTTCGTTATCGCCTTTTTCGCCTCATCCTCTTCTGTTCATGCCGAGGAAATCGTCGGCAAGGCCAAGGTCATCGCCGGGGATTTGATCGAGATCGACGGCCGGCGCGTCCGTCTTTACGGCATCGACGCGCCGGACCTCGACCAGATCTGCCTTTCCAAAAAAGGAGAGGAGTATAAATGCGGCGACCACGCCAAGCGGCATCTGGCGGTGATGATCGGCAGGCTTCCCCTGACCTGCAAGGGCGAGAAGAAAGACGAAAACGGCGCCCTTATCGCCGTTTGCTCAATCCGCTGGCTCGACATCAACGAGAACATTGTTTTCGATGGATGGGCGCTGGCCTACAGGGAGCACGGCGACGATTACGTGCGCGCCGAGTTGGCCGCCAAGGCGCGCCACCAGGGCTTGTGGCGCGGCAGCGCCTTCGTCACGCCCTGGGAATGGCGCGCCGGGGCTCGCGATTTTCGCAAACCCCGGTAGGCAATATCCCTTCAAGCTTAGAGCGCATCCGGTTTAGACGGAAGCGCTCAAGGCCGCAAAGAGCGGCCCGCCGGTTATCCGGCGCACCCGCGTAGGCCCAGGGATAATATGGGACCTTTAGGTCTACGCCGTGAGCGATAAAGAAGACGAGAGCGTGGCCAGTTCAACTTTCCTCGCCCTTGGCCTCGGCCTCGAACTCATCGGCCAGTTCCTTTTCCAGCGCCAGCAGGTCGCCGGGCAAGGGCATGCCGAAGGCGCGCATCTGGTCCAGCGTCTGGTGCAGCCGCGCGTGGATTTCGTGGCGTTCAAACTCGCCGCTTTCAAAGTCCTGAAGGAGTTCCGAGGCCAGGATTTCCAGATCTTGTGTTTCCATGGTTTCGCCTTCGTTAAATGCAGGAAAATTAAATCCTTTTCAATATGATACCGCTTTTCGCCGGATCAATCCATGAAGAGGCGGCCAGAGGGGTCCAGAGGGGTCCAGAGGGGTATTGAGAGGTGAAATGTCTTGACTTTCCGGAGCCGGGAGGGCCTTTATGACGGTAGCGACTCTCCTTTAGGTCGAATTTCGATTGCTCGCCGGCGAGGCAAGTCCTTAGCCGGCAAAGTTTTTTTTCCGGCATATGTAGGTGTTTCGTTAGACAGGCCTACGCCTTCGCCTTTTTAGAAGGGGGCGCCGAGTCGTCACTGCTTGCATCGTGCTGGCGCGCCCGCCGTCCCGCTTTCGGGGCGGAGGGCCTAAGACAATTTAATCGAGAAAGAAAAATAACATATGACTGATTTTGCGGGCCTCAAATTGGCCCATCCCATCCTTCGCGCCATCGCGGACGAAGGCTACGCCACCCTTCCCCCCATCCAGGGCCAGGCCATCCCGCCGCTGCTTAAAGGGCGCGACCTGCTGGGCGTCGCCCAGACCGGCACCGGAAAGACGGCCGCCTTCGCCCTGCCCCTGCTGCACCGGCTGGCGGAAAACGCCGGCGCCGCCCCCAGCAAACCCCATAGCCGCCGGCCGCGGGCGCTGATCCTGGCCCCGACCCGCGAACTGGCGGGACAGATCGGCGACAGCATCAGGAGCTACGGCCGCCATTTGCGCCTGCGCTCATGCGTCGTCTTCGGCGGCGCCCCCATCCGTCCCCAGATCAAGGCCTTGGCCAATGGCGTCGACGTGCTGGTCGCCACCCCGGGACGGCTCATCGACCTGATGAACAAGGGCCATTTGCGGCTTGATAGGGTCGAGATTTTTATCCTCGACGAGGCGGACCGCATGCTCGACATGGGCTTCATCCGCGACGTCAAGAAGATCGCCGCCGCCCTGCCCCGGCGCCGCCAGACGATGCTGTTCTCGGCCACCATGCCGAAAGCGGTCCAGGGTCTGGCCGGCGGTCTGCTGAGCGATCCGGTGCGGGTCGAGGCGGCTCCGGCGGCAACCACCGTCGAGAAAGTGGAGCAACAGGTCCTTTTCGTGCCCAAGGACAAGAAGCGGGCGCTGCTCGGCGAACTGCTGAACGACAAGGGCATCAAGCGGGTGCTTATCTTCACCCGCACCAAGCACGGCGCCAACCGCGTCGCCCGGCACCTGCACCAAAGCGGCGTCCAATCGGACGCCATCCACGGCAACAAGGCCCAGAACGCCCGCCAAAGGGCCCTCAGGGACTTCCGCTCCGGGCGCATCCGGGCGCTGGTGGCGACCGACATCGCCGCCCGCGGCATTGACGTCGAGGGCGTGACCCACGTCATCAACTTCGATCTGCCCAACGAACCTGAAAGCTACGTCCACCGCATCGGCCGCACGGCGCGCGCCGGGGCCGCCGGCGTCGCCATCTCATTCTGCGATCACGATGAGCGCGCCTACCTGCGCGACATCGAGAAGACCATCCGCCAGAGCGTGCCGGTGATCGAGGATCACCCCTACCACGCGCCCGAGATCGCCAACGACTCAGGCCAGACTAGGCGGGACATGGCCAAGCGCGGTCCCCAGCGCAAAAAGCGCCAGCGCCAGCGCCGCCGCAACTCCCAGCGCTCCGGATGGGCGCCAGGCAAGGCGGCGTAACCCCCATGGCCCGCAAACCCAACTACAATTTCGAACGCTTCGAGCGGGAACGTCAGAAGGCGGCGAAAAAGGCTGAACGCCTGAAAGCGAAACAGGCAAAGGCCGCCGAAAGGAAACGGGAGGAATCCGCGCCTCCCCCGCCTTCCGCCGAGGCGCCGGAGGATTGAAGCGGAGAAGGATGAAAAGATGAGGACAAACGTTATGCATAGGACCGAAAAACCCGCTGACGCCCCCGATATCCCTTTCCACCTCACGGCGGGGCGGCGGCTAGCGGTCGGCGACGAGCCGAGAACGCGGCGCTGTCTGTCCTGTGACGTGTCTTTCGACAGCGCCGGGTGGGGCAACAGGCTGTGCCCACGGTGCCGCAAAGGCCGCAATCCCTTGGAACGGTGAGCGAATAATCCAGCCAAAGTCATCTGATCAGCCCTTGGGGTTCAACCCTTGGGGCGCCGTCCTCTCTTCGCCGATAACAAACCACAAAAAAGGCCGATGCTTTTTCAAGCATCGGCCTTGAGTTGGTTCTAGCTCAGTTTGCGCCGCTGAACTTAGAACGGGAAGAGGATGTCTATGAGCTGGTTGCCCCAACGCGGGCGCTGGATATCGCTAAGGGAGCCGCGTCCGCCGTAGACGACGCGCATTTCGGCGATTTTGGTGTGATCGATGGTGTTGTCGTAAGCGATGTCCTCGGGCCTGATGACGCCGGTGAGATTCAGATCGCGCAACTCGGCGTTGACCCGGATTTCCTGGCGTCCGAAGATCACCAAGGCCCCGTTGGGCAAGATCTGGGTGACCACCGCGGCGAAGGTGAGCTTAATGTCCTCGCTACGGGTTATTTTCCCGTCGCCCTGGGTGTAGTATTTGGTGCCGAGGTCGATGATGTCGGCAAGGGGGTTGATGGCCTGGGGCAGTTTCTTGGCCAGTTCGGCCTCCCAGCCCAGGAAGGCGGTGAGGTCGGTATTATTGGTGTCCCAGCGCCTGCCTTTGGTTATGTTTATAAGGTTCGCCTTTTCAGCGAGCGCCAGCTTGACCGTGAGAATGTCGCCCACGTCCTTGGCCCGGTGGTCCTTGAAGAAGGCCCGGGCGCCGGCCCGCCACAGGGAATTGGGATTGTCCTCGATGCTCGTCGGGGCCGGCATGGGCAGGCTGACCGGCTGATAGCCGGGGCGCACCGTGGGATTGGTGATGGTGCTCATTCTCGGGTTTTCGTTGATTTCCGAAAGCCGGGTCAGGGTGTTGCACCCGGCGGCGGCGGCCGCGATCAGAGCGATCGCCGTGACGCGAAGCATATGATGGGCGATGTTGCTTTTCATGAAGTGTCTCCTAGTTCATGGCGATCTGGCCGTTGGGCCGGACCGTCACCACGCCGGTTCTGATCACCACGGCGTCGATCACGGTATTGCTTTGGGTGTTGACGACGCGCACGGCGTCGCCGTCGCTGCCTTCGTCAAGGGCCTTGCCTTTGGCGGTCAGCACCATGTCCGGCAGGCGCAGAATCATGGTCACCAAGCTTCCTCTTGGAACCAGAATGGGCCGGCGCACGTCCGAGGCGTGGATTGGCGTTCCGGCGCGCAGACTCCGTCTCGGGGCCTTGCCGATAAGGTCCTCGGCGTTGAGGATGACGTTGTTTTGCAGCCGCTTGTCGCGGACCTTGATCATTACGATGTCGCGCCGGGCAATGACTTCGCCGGCCAGCATTCTGCGCACCATGACGGGCGTTTCGCTGACCTTGTAGACGCGGCCCGTAACCCGCATTCTGGGCGCGGCGGGATCGTTGGCGGGGACGGCGATGATGGCCGTGAAGCGCATGGTCCGTTGCTCATAAGAGATGTCCTCCACCGCCAGGGTGGCGCTTGAGTCGCCGGCGACGTAAAAGCGCAGCATGTGGTTGGAGACCTCGACGCTCATGTTTTCGTCCATGCCGACGCCGCTTTCGATGAGGGCCGCCAGAATGTGGTCCTCGATTTCCTCGCGCTTGATGACGATGCTGTCGCGCTCCACCACGACCCGGACCTGGACGCTCAAGGGTTTCCAGTTGAGCTTGTAGGCGCGGGCCACGCGGTACAGCCAATTGGCGTCGAAGAAGGCCCGCTTTCCAGGCTCGGGAGCGTAGGCCACGGGCGTCTCGGCGTTCTCCTTGACGTTGGCGAACAAATCGCCGATGCGCACCAGCTTGCCGCTGACGACCACCGATTCCCTGAGGAAAATGGGGGCGGCCTGGGCAGGCAGCGCCTCGGGAGCCTCCTGGGGAGCCGCGAGGGATTGGGGAACCACCAGCATGACGGCGGCGAAGGCGAGCGTAAGGATGCTTATTTTCATGACCGGCCCCTTACTTCATCTGGTTCAGCGTGCCCATCATTTCGTCGGAGGTCTGGATGACCTTCGAGTTCATTTCATAGGCTCTTTGCGCTGAAATAAGGTTTGAGATTTCCTCAACGGCGTTGACGTTGGAGGTCTCCAGGAACCCCTGGAGGATAGAGCCGTAGCCGACGGTCCCAGGGTTGGCCGTGGTGGGGGCGCCGGATGCCGGGGATTCCATGTACAGGTTGCTGCCCTTGGCCTGAAGGCCGGGTTCGTTGGCGAACGCGGCCAATTGGATTTGCCCGACGTTGGACATGGTGACCTGACCTTGAATCTTGACCAAAACCTGGCCGCTTGAGTTGATGGTCACGTCGATGGCGTTGGCGGGAATGGTGATTCCCGGCTGCACGGTGTAGCCGTCATGGGTGACGATCTGGCCGGTGGCGTCCAACTGGAAGGTGCCGTCCCGCGTATAGGCGGTCTCGCCGGTGGGCAGCAGGACCTGGAAGAACCCCTTGCCCTGAACGGCCATATCAAAGGTGTTGTCCGTCGCCGTCAGGTTCCCTTGCTCGTGGATGCGGTAGACCGCCGCCAGCTTGACGCCCAGTCCCAACTGCACGCCGGTAGGCACGATGGTGCCGGAGTCCGACGAGGTGGTGCCGACGCGGCGCAGGTTCTGGTACAGAAGATCATGGAACTCCGTTCGCCGGCGCATGTACGCCGTGGTGTTCATGTTGGCGAGGTTGTTGGAAATGACTTCCACATTGCGCTGCTGCGCCAGCATTCCCGTCGCCGCTATGCTTAAAGATCTCATTTTCCCGTCCTTTCTTGTCTTGTCTTTCTTGACTCTTGCGCTGTTTGATTGCTGTTTTTGGGCTTAGACCGGCCTGGTGATTTCCCCCATCATTCTTTTGATGCGGTCGTCTTCCTTGTCGATGAACGCCTTGGCCGAGTTGTAGGCCCGGCTCACATTGATCATTTTGGTGATTTCAATAATGGGCTGAACGTTGGAGCCCTCGAGCATTTGCTGCATCAAGTCCGGTTTTTCTACGTCCTGGGCCGGGGCCTCCGAGGTGTAGAGTCCGGCCGCCGTCTGTTGCAGGTCCTGCTCGTTGTCGAAGCGGACCACCCGGATTTTGCCCAAATCTCCGTTCTCCGTTGAAACGGCGCCGTCTCTGGCGATGTTGATTTCCGAATCCTGGGTGCTGAAGTAAAAAGGCTGGCCGTTGCTGGAGAGAACCGGGTCCCCCGCCCCCGTCACCATTTGCCCTTCTTGGTTCAGGTTAAAATGGCCATTGCGGGTGTAGCGTTCGCCCTCTTTCGTGGCGATAACGAAAAACCCTTCGCCGCGAATGGCCAAATCCAGGGGATTTTCCGTGGCGTTCAAGGGGCCTTCGGATGTGTCGCGCACGGTGGCGATGTCGCGGACAAAGGAAATCCGGTCGCCGAAAACCGTTTCACCGCCCCTGCTTCGAACCAGATACTCGGTGAACATCATCTTGCCGCCCTTGTATCCGGTGGTGTTCATGTTGGCGATATTGTTGGCGATGAGGCTCATCTTTCGCTTCAAGACGTCTTGGCGGTTTACCGCCACGAGTAATGTGTTTTCCATTTTTCAAGTATTCCCACGTTCTAAGTTTCCACGTTCCCGCCAAAAACATTGCATGCTTCGTGCCAAGCGAAATAATTCTATGAAATCAAGATATTGTAAGAAAAATAGGGGGGACGCCGCACAAGCTTTTGAAATTATCTGGTATGGTTTGCCCGGCAGTTATTGCCCGCGCATGGCGGCGTTTGGTATAATTTTAGGGCCGGCCAGGAACGCAGGATTGGGCGGCGGGATTGGCCGTACCGTTAAATTGCATCGGATTTCAACCAGTTATTAACCATCCAAACCTATATTATTCCCAGTCCGGCGGGTGCGGAATTTGAGCCGGTGTTTTTTCGGGCGTATTTCGGGTATATATTAAGTCATGGCCGAAGATAAAAACGACGAACAAGACGAGGAACTCGACGACGAACTCGACGATGATGAAGATGAGTCATCCAAGGGGGGGAGCAAAAAGAAGCTCTTTATCATCATCGGCGCCGTTTTGCTTCTGGCCGTGGGCGGCGCGGCGGCGGCCTACTTCACGGGTCTGATGGAGCCGTTGACGGCAATGCTGACCGGCGGCGGAGGCTCGGGTGAGGCCGGCGAGGATGGAAGCCCCTCGGGAAGCATTGTTTTCCACGACTTGCCTGAGATTTTGGTCAATCTTAATACAGGCGGACGCAAATCGTCCTTTTTGAAAATTCGAATCAGCTTGGAGTTGGCGAGCGCCGCGGACATACCGAAGATCGAAGGAGTTATGCCGAGAGTCATTGACAATTTTCAGGTCTACCTTCGCGAACTCAGGATAGAGGACCTTAAAGGTTCGGCGGGCATGTACCGGTTGCGCGAGGAGCTGCTGATGCGGGTCAGCGCCGCCGCCGCGCCGGCGACGGTGAATGATGTCTTGTTCAAGGAAATGATCGTTCAATAGTGGTTTTTTAAGACGTCGCAATTACATCGAGTTATTCGGATAGACTTTAAAATGGGATAACGCCAGATGGCTGCAACAGCTGAAGAAAAAGAAGACCAAGACGCCCTAGCGGCGGAATGGGAGGCGTCCATGGCCGGCGGCGGCGATGACGCCGGCGGCGGCGATGACGCCGGCGGCGGCGGCGATGATCAGGACGACTTGGCGGCCGAATGGGAAGCGTCCATGGCCGGCGATGACGGCGGCGCGTCCGATACCGCCGCCTCGAGCGCGGGCGGCCAATCCACCCGCGTCCTTAACCAGGATGAGATCGACAGCCTGCTCGGGTTTGACGACGAGCATGAAGACGGCGGCAGTGAATCCGGCATACAGGCCATCCTCAACAGCGCCCTTGTCTCTTACGAACGCCTTCCCATGCTGGAGGTGGTGTTCGACCGCTTGGTGCGTCTCATGTCCACGTCCTTGCGTAACTTCACGTCCGACAACGTGGAGGTTTCCCTGGACAACATTGCGTCCATACGTTTCGGCGACTACCTGAACTCCATCCCGCTGCCGGCCATGTTGAGCGTTTTCAAGGCCGAGGAGTGGGACAACTTCGGCCTGATCACCGTTGATTCGTCCTTGATTTACTCCATCGTTGACGTTTTGCTCGGCGGCCGGCGCGGCACCGCGGCCATGCGCATCGAGGGGCGGCCCTACACCACCATCGAAAGAAGCCTGGTGGAGCGCATGGTTCACGTGATGCTGGGTGATATGAGCGCCGCTTTTGAACCCTTGAGCCCGGTGACCTTCCGCTTTGACAGGCTGGAGACCAATCCGCGGTTCGCGACGATTTCCCGCCCCAGCAACGCCGCCATCGTCATTCGCTTGCGCATCGACATGGAGGATCGCGGCGGCCGATTGGAGATGCTGTTGCCCTATGCGACGCTGGAGCCCGTGCGTGAACTTCTCTTGCAGATGTTCATGGGTGAAAAATTCGGCCGGGATTCCATATGGGAAACCCACTTGGCCGAGGAGTTGTGGCTGACCGACGTTCCCTTGAGGGCGGTGCTTGAGGAGCAAACCATGCGCCTTTCCCAGGTCTTTAACCTTAAGGTCGGCTCGCAAATCATGTTTAGCGCGACGCCGGATTCCTTAGTGGATTTAAGGTGCGGCGATGTTACGTTGTATTCCGGCAGGATGGGCCGGAAAGGCAACCGCATGGCTGTGCGCATTGAAGAGCGCATGAACAATAGATCGGGTGATTCGTAATGCCTTTTTCGCTAGCCCTTGATGTTCTCGTTGCAATTCTTTTGGTGATCACCATTTGTTATGCCATGGCGCTTAATCGAAAATTGAGCAGTTTCCGCCGCGAGAAAAAGGAGCTTGAAAAACTCGCCGGCGCCTTCGGCGAGGCGACGGAGCGGGCCGGCCACAGCATCGGCGCGCTGAAAAGCACCGCCGCGGATCTACAGGACCGAATCGACAAAGCCCAGGCGTTGCGGGATGATCTGGTGTTTCTTATTGACCGGGGCGCCTCATCGGCTGACCGCCTCGAGGAAACCGTTCGCGAAGCCCGCAAGGAAGGCGGCTTCGGACCCCGCTCCGCTTCCGGGAGCAACAAGAAAAAGAAAAAAGCGAAAACAGAAATTTCAGATCGCAAGGATGATGATATCAAGGGGGATGACACCAAGCTGAAATCCGACGCTGAGCGTGAATTGCTCAAGGCCCTCCAGGCGGCCCGCTAAAGTGAGCCCGCTAAAGTGAGCCCGCTAAAGTGAGAGTGTAGCTAGGAAATTAACATGGCTAATTTATTATCCAAAATTCGGTTTTTGCCGGTCACTATTTTCGCCGTCGCCCTCATGCTGACGGTGAAGGTCGGCGATATCTGGAATGGTTTTGATGGCGTGCTGAACGGCTCAATTTCCGTTTCCGCGGCCAAGGCTCAATTGGATACGGCGATCCCCGAAGAGCCGGCGCCGGCGAAACTCACGGCGGCGCCTCCACAGGCGGCGGGCGCGCCTGCGTCCAGGGAAGAGACGACGGCGTCCCTGGCCGCTGACGATCCGACGTTGTTGACGCAGACCGAGATCGACCTTCTGCAAAAGCTCGCCGAGCGCCGCGAGTCGCTGGAGAAGCGTGAAAATGAAATGAAGATGCGGCTTGGGCTGCTTAACGCGGCGGAATTAAGGATCGGCAAAAAAGTCGTGGAACTCAAAAAATTCCAAGAAACCATTTCCAAGCTCATCAAAAAATACAATGAGCAACAGGCCGCCAAGATGGAGAGCTTGGTGAAAATTTACGAGGCCATGAAACCTAAGGACGCCGCGCTTATTTTCCAGGAGCTGGAAATGGAAACCCTTCTTTTGGTGGTTGAGCGCATGAAGGAAAGAAAGTTGGCCCCGATCATGGCGAAAATGAATCCGGTGCGGGCGACGGAAATCACGGTGGAGCTGTCGCGGCTGAGAAATCTTCCAAAGCCCGGCCTGGGCGAAGGCGGCTAATCTTGGAAATAATTGCGCAAAAGACGCCAGTGAAAGAACAAAATAATTGCAAAAAACTCTTTTTTGAGTTTAAGACGGCGTCATTCTATGCGATATATCCTTTTGAAATTAACGATTCGCCTGGGATGGAGATTTAAATGGCTGTCGATATGAACATGAATATCCTGGTGGTGGATGATTATAAAACCATGCTGAGGATTCTGCGTAACCTCCTTCGCCAATTGAATTTTACGAATATTGATGATGCGACCGACGGCTCCATGGCGCTTGATAAACTTCGACAAGCCGAGTTTGGGCTGGTGATCTCCGATTGGAATATGGAGCCGATGACGGGGATTCAGTTGCTAAGGGAAGTTCGCGGCGATGAAAAGTTGAAGTCGCTTCCCTTCATCATGATCACGGCTGAAAGTAAGTCCGAGAACGTCATTGCGGCCAAGGAAGCCGGGGTGTCCAACTACATCGTTAAACCATTCAACGCGGAAACCCTGAAATCCAAGATGGTTAGCGTGCTCGGAGATTTCTAAGGGGCGGTTAAGCCTTTACCAAGGTTGGCGCGGAATGAAATTTTATTGCCCGTGAAGCCCCGCTCGGCAAGAAGACCATCTAAACGGGTCATTAATTAGACCCCTTGGTATAGGACGCCATGGACGATTTATTCCCCTCCCCAAAACCCGGCGCCGGGGGTGGCGGCTCTGTTTTTCTATTTTTATCCCTTTACCTTCTTATCCTCGCTTTTTTCATTTTGCTGGTGAGCATTTCCACTTTGGAAAAGGTAAAATCAAAGGCCGTCCTGGACAGCCTGAACTCAACCTTTTCCACCATCCTGCCATCCGGCTCGTCGGTGACCGTTTTTAATGCCGAAGAAGAAGAAATCAACGCCGGGGAACTGTTCCAGCAGGAAATAACCGATATTTTCACCTCGGCCATCGAGGTGGCTAAAATAGAAATCGTCCACCCCGGCCGCTTGATGCGTGTCCGTATTCCTTCCGATTCACTTTTTTTCAGCGGTAAAAGCAAAATCCGCGATTCCCGATTCCCGTTTCTCGACCGGATCGTGGCGGCCTTGAGCAACCGGCCGGCCGGGGGGCGTTACGATATGGAATTCGTTATCGGGGCTGAATATGTGGACGGACGCAGCCTGCCCATAGCCGGAACGCTGGAAATTCTCAGAGCCGGTGTTTTCGCCCGCGATATGATGGCGCGCGGCGCGCCCACGGATAGCATTTCAATCGGTCTCAAGCCCGGCGATCCGGCCGAAGTGGTGATCTGGTTCTATGTCCGTCCGCTCAATGAACCCCGGCTGAAATTCAATGAAGATAATTTCGGCAAAGTCTTAGGCAAAGTCATGGAACCCGCCAAGGAAGTAAGCAAAACCCCGGCCCCCAACCCGGCCCCGGCCGGTCGGGCGCACTAAGAGAACGCTGTGATGGACGAACAATCGCCGCCGCAAGGCGAACATCAAAGTATGGCCTGGATGATTACGTTCACGGATCTGATCACCCTTATGCTGACTTTTTTCG
>CAJXGZ010000005.1 GCA_913053795.1 uncultured Rhodospirillales bacterium
CGCCGCGTAAACGGCGACGGCCCCGAGTAGATTTTTAAGCTTATGGGCGCTGCCCGCGTCGAACCGGCAATAGGCGCCACCGCTCAGCGTAGCGATCTGTTGAAAAGCGAACCCGGCGATGGGGTCGTCCCCTTCATGGAACATGAAGGCGGGAACGCCCAGCAGGCCCAGTTCTCCGGCCTTTTTACCAAGCGCATCGACGTCCTCCTCGACGCAATCGCCGATGAAAACGAGGGCGTTGATCCTTCCCCCCCTGGCCTGGTTTATGGCATGGGAAAGAAGCTTGCCGATCTGGGTTTCCCCGGCCATGCAGAAGACCGAGGTCATCAGCCGGTTGAGCTCGGTCGAAACGGTCAACCACTTCGAGACCTTGAATTCCCCGAACCCCCGGAAAAAGGCCAATTGAATTTCCACCCCGCCGAGGGCGGCGGTCTCGGTAAACATCTCGCCCTGAATTTGCGCCGCCTTATCCCATGTTGGCGCCCGGCTGGCGGTGGCGTCCATGGCGAAGATCAACCGTCCGCGCCCGGGCCCGGCGGGCCGCGTCCCCGGGGGCGAGCGCATGAGTGACGCCAGCAAGCCGCGCTCCGCCGCCGCCGACGTTAGCGCCATGAAGAAGAAATTCGACGGCCTGTTCGCCGATTTCGACGCCGCCCAAGTTGAGCGGCGCAAGCGCTTCAAGGCGGCCTATAAGCCCGTCGAAACCTATGACGATTGCAAACCGACCGGCGCCAAAACCAATGTAAAATACTGAAAAAGAGGGGTTGAGGGTTGAGGTAATTTAACCATGCTTGACCCAATATTCTTTCATCCCAACGCCGCCTAACCCTCTCCATGATTTCCGGCATCGCCGCCAACTCGTCCCGGCAACGCTCACAGCGCCGGGGGCTGTAAAGGCGTGTTGAAGCCGGTTGCGATATGGCGCCTCTCGCTCGAATGCAACATTTGGTATGGACATGTTATATGAACAATTGTTAAATTAGAGAAGTGTAATATTCATTCTGATAACTCGTCCATATCAATTGTTATCGACAGAATAATATTGGCTATTTTGAAAAAGCGAAAAAAAGAACTTGAGTTACGCTGTTCGCGGTTGCGGCTTTCGTTTTCGCACCCGTTTTACATAACGGCGGCGCTTACCGCATGTCTAACTGGCGCATTGACGAGTGAAAAAGCCAAGAAAGTCACCGCCACCTTCAACAAACAAAAGCTAAACGCCCCCGACGCCGCCGGGATCGGAAGACCTGCAAAATATGGGCTTTCGCAGGAGGAATATTACACAGCCTAAAGTTTATTTTTCCATTTTGTTGGGAGATATGGCTATGTATGCAAAACGAATAATTACGACAATGTTTTTGGTCACTGCGTTGGTTATAACATTGCCAAAAGGCGTCTTCGCGAACGGGCATGATCTGGAAAGCCTGAAAAATACTGTTGAACAGCTGAAGACGCAGCTTGATAAAGTCCAGATTCAACTAAAAGCTCAGGAAGAAAAAACGGCGAAAAAAAAAGACATTCGCGATCTAAAACAAAAAATTGAGCAGTCATCGATTCGTCCCGTAGAGTTCGAAATTAATGATTCGATCGTGCATCTGGCCGGATACAGCTCTGTAACTTTTGCTGATAATGATGGGGCGGGCGATAGATTTAATCAGGTCCAGTTCTCTCCAATCTTTCATTATCAGTACAAAGACCTGATGATGCTTGAATCTGAATTGGAATTCGATATTGGTTTGGATGGAAGCACCACGGTCGCCCTGGAATATCTTACGCTTGATTTATTCCTGAGTGACTATTTAACGGTTATCGCCGGTAAATTCCTAAGCCCCGTAGGTCAGTTCAGACAAAACTTGCACCCTGGCTGGATCAACAAACTGCCTTCCGCGCCTCCGGGGTTCGGCCATGATGGCGCTACGCCAATTTCCGACGTTGGCCTTCAATTGCGAGGCGCCTTGCCGCCGCTCGGCAATGTCAGAACAAACTATTCCTTTTACGTCGCTAATGGTCCCGAGCTTGAAGCAATCACGGAAGACGGTGAAGTTGAGCTTGAAGGCATTATTGCTGAAGGCTTCACCAGAGATGCCGACGGAACCAGAGTATATGGAGGAAGAATTGGCGTATTGCCAATTCCTGAATTGGAAATAGGGATTTCAGGCGTTGTCGGCAAGACGGAAGTTACAGTATTGGATGGCGCCGCTTTTGGTGATGAACCGAGCCGGCGCTACAGGGTTTGGGGGGCTGACTTCGCCTGGAAGTACAAGGGCATGGGGCTGCGTGGCGAATATGTTAGATCGACGATTGGTGAAGTAACCGCAAGCGTGGCTCCAGCGGGGGCTCATTGGAGATCATGGTATCTGCAGGGGGCGTATCAGTTCTTGCCGACTAAATGGGAAGGCGTCGTTCGTTACACTGACTTTGATTCTCCTCACGCCAGTGAGGATCAAAAGCAATGGGCGGCGGGCGTCAATTACCTGTTTTCCAGTAACGTCATCGCTAAATTCGCCTACGAGTTTAATGAGGGCAGGGTTGGAAAAAGTTCTAATGACGATACAGCCCTATTGCAAATGTCATTTGGTTTCTAGAAAGACAGGAACATGAAAAATTACATACATATTAAAACTGCGCTGCATGCTGGCGTTTTGATACTCGCCTTTTTTCTGGCTACAGCCGGAGCGCAAGCTGAGAAGCACCCTAATGAAGAGGGAGATTCCGCCCAAGGAGCCAAGTTATGGGCTCAGACGTGCTCGCGCTGCCACAATATGCGAAACCCGAAGGAATTTCGGGATGAGTTGTGGGTCGCTATCGTTACGCATATGCGGGTGCGAGCGGGACTTACGGGACAGGATACCCGCAACATATTAGCGTTTCTGCAACAAAGCAATTCCGTGGCCCGGAAATCCAGTTTCACAAAATCCAGCACCACAAGTGAAAGTAAAGGCATAGCCGGCATTGGCGTGAGCAGTCAGGACGTCTTGGCGAGAGGTAAGACAGTCTTCGAGGAAACGTGCGTTGCATGTCATGGCGACGATGGTAAGGGAGTCGTGCCTGGCGTTCCGGATTTCATTGACGGAAACGGGGTTCTTTCTCAATCGAATGAGGTGCTTTTCAATCATATTGTAAACGGATTTGAGAGCCCCGGCTCCACTTTGGCGATGCCGCCCAAGGGGGGAAATGAAGATCTTTCCAATAAGGATATTAAGGATGTCATTGAGTATTTAAACGCGACGTTTGGCAGTTGAGAAATAACGTATTTTGATGTGGAGAAATCACGCCGGATATTTATTTATCCCAGCGCCGCCCTGATGCTCTCCACGGTTTTCGCTAGCGCCGCCGGCCCGTAAGGGACCGCCGCGACTTTGCCCCAGATGGGACCGGGCCAAGCGGGATCTTTTTTAAAGCGCGCCACCACGTGAATGTGTAGCTGTTCGACCATGTTGCCGAGCGCCGCCACATTGATTTTGCCGGGGGCGAAAACGGCTTCCAGGGCTTGGGAGGCTTGACTGACTTCCGCCATCAACGTCGATTGATCCGCCGGGATCAGATGATGGAGTTCCGTCAGACCCGGTTTTTGGGGAACCAGAATCAGCCAAGGGTAGTTTGCGTCGTTCATGAGCAACGCCCGGCATAAGGGAAGGCGCATGACTTCCACGGTGTCGGCGGCGAGGGTTTCGTGCAGGGCGAACATGGCGCCTCCTTTCAGAATAAAGCGATAGGATTCATAATGATTTAACCATATGGGGCGTCAAATGCGATTCGATAGTTTTTGTTTATTGGGACGACCTTTATGCGGCGGTATAACGCATTTCTTATCGGCTTGGTTTGTTTCAGCGCGCCTGTTTCCTTCGCCTTGGCGGAAGACTCGCCGGCCACGCCTCGGACCTTTCAAAAATTTCAACCGCCTAAAAGCGGATGGTTGAAGGATTGGCTTTCCGGCCCGTTTCCGGGACAGGATCCTTTACAACCCCAACAGATCGCCGTCTCTACTCCCAAAGTTCCGCCTGAAGTTTCGAAGCCCGCCCCCTCGAAACCCATTAATTATAAAACACTCAATGAATGGCTTTCAGGACCGTTGCCGGGCCAGGTCGCCGCGCCAGCCGCGCCCAAAAAGCCCGCGCCCATAAAAAATGTCCCGCCTGAGCTGAAAAAAGATAAATGGCTGAACGATTGGCTGTCCACTCCCCTGCCCGGCCAGGACGCGCCGCCCAAGGTGGTGCAGACGCTTCCCAAATTCCAGCCCATCCATCCCCTGCTCGACAACGCCAAACCAAAAACGCCGTCAAAAGAGGCGTTGGATGATCGCGGGGACACCGTTCCGTCCCAGGAAGTGAACTTCAACGATCCGCTGGAGCCCATGAACCGTTTGTTCTTCGGCTTCAACGAGATTCTTCAGGATTATCTGCTTCACCCCATGGCCACCGCCTATAACTGGCTGCCTAAGTTCGTCCGGAGCTCCGTCAGCAACTTTCTGCTGAACCTGAGAAGCCCCATCGTCCTGGTCAATGACATCCTTCAATTCGAGCCGAAGCGCGCCTTGCAAACCACCGGGCGCGCGCTCATCAATTCCACCATGGGCGTGGGCGGCCTGATCGACGTCGCCGACCAGTTCGGCATCGAGCCCCATGACGAGGACTTCGGACAGACCTTGGCCGTATGGGGCGTCGGAGAGATGTTCTATCTGGTGCTGCCCGTCATCGGCCCCACCAACCCGCGCGACGCTATCGGCAAGCTCGGAGTGGACCTGCTGATGGACCCCCTAAACTACTACTTGAACAGCACAGACAAGACGGAATGGATTTGGGCTCGGGCCGCATTCGAAGGCTTTGAGGCCTACGCAGGCCTTGTGGGCGAGATGGATCACGTCAAGAACACGTCCATGGATTACTATGCAGCCATCCGCAGCATGTACCGCCAGCGGCGCGAAAAAGAAATCCTCAACAGCGAAGACCCGCCCTTCCATGACATTCCCGATAACACTGATGAGATGAACTTATAAAGCCTATCCGCCTAAGCTTTTTCCTGGCTGATGATCAGGCCGTCCTCCACCTCTTTTTGGAACTTGGCGCGGTCCAGGTCTCCTCCATTCAACATGCGGGTGATGAGATCGGCCAGCTTGGCCGGGTCAACATGGTAATTATGATTATCGTCGTATTCTTCGCCGCGCAGGACGGCGTGAATGTGGCCGCAGACGTTGGAAAGGCCCGGATAATAAAAACTAATGCCGGCCTCGGCGCCTGGAATGTGCGGATAAAACTCGATAATGAGGGTTCCCGGTTGACAGAAAATGATGTTGGCCATTCCCGCGCCGTGCGCGGCAACGACGATCCGCGCATGGGCGAACGCCTCGACCTGTTCTCGGAAAGATTTTTTCGAGGCCAAAAAATACTCAAAGCCCATTTGGGAAAGGGTTTGCGCGACCTCGCCGTCGTTGCTGATGTGCCTTCTTGGCGCGTCGGCGCGGCTGAGGTAGAGCAGTCTTTGTGCGCCCCTGGGCCCGCCATTGGACTTAATTGCGAAATGGCTCAGAACTTTTTTTCGAAACCAGGCAACGGCCTTGGGCGAGGGAAGATAGTCGCGGCCCGTGAAGGACGGGCAATAGGCGACTTCCGGCCTTAAGACTTGTCTTGAATTGGGGACAATACGATCCGGATTAACGCCAAGGGCGCGGAGGGAGTCTTCTTGCGCTGGGGAAAGGTCGTCATTCATGATTATCGGCAATTCAGCAAGATAGGGAAACGCTTCGGCGACCATGAACCGGGGCAACATCTCGATCGTCCAGTGGAACCAACTGGCGACGTTCATTCGCGGCATCAAGCCCATCACCAGGCAGGCGCCGGGCATGGGCGCCGCGTCCACGGGCTTCACAAGGTAATCCTCGTTATCGTCAAGGCATTCTCCATAGTCTTGGCCATTAACGCGCATGGGGTACATGGCGCGGCGCTCATAAATGAAGGTTTCCTCATCGGGCATGAAAACGGCCCCGCAATGGGCGACGATTGGGCGGTGGAACCGGGCCATCATGGCCGGGGGAAGCGCCTGGGTGCGCGCGGTCCAGGCTATGGCGGTGTCGCCGGGAAGTATAAGGGGAGGAGACAGGGTGCAGACGGCTTCGGGGAAAACATTTTGATAAGTCGGCGCTTTCCCTTCACCGTCAGGCCCCTCAAGAGCAACCGTCTCGCGCGCGGCCTCCATGATTGAAACAGCGGTAAGCTTAGGTTTGTCGTCCATGATCTATTTAACATACTCCCGGACGCGGAAGTAATCATAAAAGCGGCCCCGCCGGGTTAGGGCGGGGCCGCTTAATTGATGAGAGAGGCTCGCCGTCTTTTAAGACGAGTAGTACATCTGCCACTCCACAGGATGCGGTGTGTGCTCGAAGTTGTAGACTTCCTCCCACTTAAGCTCCATGTAGCCGTCGATCAGGTCGTCGGTGAAGACGCCGCCTTTCTTGAGGAAGTCCCGGTCGGCGTCCAACGCTTCCAGGGCTTCGCGCAAGGAGCCGCAAACCGTCGGCACGTCCGCCAACTCTTCGGGGGCCAGGTCGTAGAGGTCCTTGTCCATGGCCTCGCCGGGGTCGATCTTGTTCTGGATGCCGTCCAGTCCCGCCATCATCATCGCCGCGAAGGCCAGATACGGGTTGGCGGTGGCGTCGGGGAACCGCACCTCGACCCGCTTGCCGTTGGGAGTTGACACATGGGGGATGCGGCAGCCGGCCGAACGGTTGCGCGCCGAATAGGCCAACAGCACCGGCGCCTCGAAACCCGGGATCAGCCGCTTGTAGCTGTTGGTGGCGGCGTTGGTGAAGGCGTTGAAGGAGCGGGCGTGTTTCATGACGCCGCCGATGTAGTGCAGCGCCGCGTCCGACAGGTCGGCGTAGCCGGAGCCGGCGAAGATCGGCTTGCCGCCCTTCCAGATGGACTGGTGGGTGTGCATGCCCGAGCCGTTGTCGTCGATCACCGGCTTGGGCATGAAGGTGGCCGTCTTGCCGTAGGCGTGGGCGCACATATGAACGCAGTACTTATAGATTTGCAGGTTGTCGGCGGCGTTCACCAGGCTGGCGTAGGTCATGCCCAGTTCGTGCTGGCTGGGGGCCACCTCGTGGTGATGCTTGTCCATGATCAGGCCCATGTCCTTCATCACCGTCACCATCTCGGCGCGCAGGTCGTGGCCGGAGTCCACCGGCGGAACCGGGAAGTAGCCGCCCTTGATCGGCGGACGGTGGCCGATGTTGCCCTCGGGAAGGATTTTTCCGCTTACATAGGGGCCTTCCTCGTGGTCGAACTCATAGAAGCACTTGTTCATGGCGACGTCGAAGCGGACGTTGTCGAAGACGAAGAACTCGGCCTCGGGTCCGAAATAGGCGGTATCGCCGATGCCGGTGGAGGCCAGGTAGGCCTCAGCCCGCTTGGCCGCCGAGCGTGGATCGCGGCCGTAATCCTGGCCGGTGGTCGGCTCCATGATGTTGCAAACCAGGATCATCTGGGGCTGGGCGGCGAACGGGTCCATCACCGCCGTCGCCGGGTCGGGGACCAGGGACATGTCGGATTCGTTGATGGCCTTCCAGCCGGCGATGGACGAGCCGTCGAACATGATGCCGTCGGTGAATGAGTCCTCATCGATGAAGTCCGAAGTCATCGTCAAATGCTGCCATTTGCCGCGGGGATCGGTGAAGCGCAAGTCGACGAAATTGACGTCGTTGTCCTTAAGCGCCTTGAGAACGTCCGTAGATTTTTTACAGTTCATAGACATGGTTAGGTTTCCCCCCTAAATCATTAATAACGCAGTTGAATTAAATGGCTTCCGCGCCGCGTTCTCCGGTTCTGACGCGCACGGCTTCCTCGACGGAGAGGACGAATATTTTTCCGTCTCCGATTTTTCCCGTATGAGCGGCTTCCACAATGACCTCGATGGCTCTTTCCACCAAATCGTCATCAAGCACCAGCTCGATTTTCACCTTGGGCAGGAAGTCGACCACGTATTCGGCCCCTCTATAGAGTTCGGTGTGGCCTTTTTGGCGTCCGAACCCTTTCGCCTCAAGGACGGTGATTCCCTGTAGGCCAATCTCATGCAGAGCTTCCTTGACCTCGTCGAGTTTGAAGGGCTTGATGATGGCTTCGATTTTCTTCATGAAAACGCGACCCCCCTGTTCGTATTATACAATTACGCTGGCGCCTGGACCTATGGTCCTTAAATCCATACGCTCAGGATCAATGCGGACGCCGTCCCTTTGGCGTAAAGTAGCACAAGATAAACCAAAAAACATCACCTCAATAATTGCAGGAACCATGCCATACGCGCCCAGGCGGGGCCAGGGACGGGCCATGGCCAAAAAGGGCCGGATTTTGGGCGTTTTGCCGCCGCCATGGGGGGAACAAAGGAACGTACGAACGCCCAAAAAGCAGGCAATAGCCTTATTCGCGGGCGTTCCAAGGAAAAATAAATACTCGGAAACTCTGACGAAAATCGCTTATACTAATAATATAAGAGAAAGGCGACGCCATGAAATTCCAACAACGCCGTCTCAGCGACAAAATCATCGCCGCCCACGCCCTGGCCTGCCGGGAGAAGAGTCTCGGCGTCGCCGATCTGCTCCTGCAAGCCTTGGAGCTGGACCTGTCCACCATCGGCGGCGTCAAGGCGGAGAGCCGCCAGAGCACGGATATGCTTGAGGCCGCCTTCGAAATCCATGAAAAGGAGCACGCGGATAGGCTCTAATTATTTGGCGTGCCCCCGCCCCCCATGCTTGACTGGACGCCCTCTTGGGGATACATCAACCCCCTCCATAATGGTGGCTGTAGCTCAGTTGGTTAGAGCGCCTGGTTGTGGTCCAGGAGGCCGGGGGTTCAAATCCCCTCAGCCACCCCATTATGTATTCAAGGAAGCGCTATGAGTAGAGACCGGCGCCTCAGAACTCCTGCCAGTCGCCGTCCTCGCCGGCGCCTGCGGCGGCAGGGGCGCGGGACCGCTGAGGAGATTTTGGCGCGCTGGGGGGCGCCGCCGCCGCCGCCTGTTCGCCGCCGATGTTGAAGTAACCGACCAGTCCGGCCAGGGTCCTGGCCTGGTCATCCAGCGATTGCGCCGCTGCGGTGGTCTGCTCCACCAGGGCCGAGTTCTGCTGGGTCATCTCGTCCATGTTGACCACCGCCGCGTTGATCTCGTCGAGGCCGGCCGCCTGCTCCTGACTTGCCGAGTTGATCTCCGAGACAATGTCGGCCACCTGCTTGATCGCGGTGACGATGCCATCCAGTGTCTCGCCGGCCTCGTTGACCAGTTCCACCCCGTGTTTGATCTGGCTGTTGGAATTGTCGATCATCGACTTGATCTCTTTCGAGGCCTCGCCCGACCGCTGGGCCAGGGCGCGCACCTCGGAGGCGACCACGGCGAAACCCTTGCCCGCCTCGCCGGCCCGCGCCGCCTCGACCGCCGCGTTGAGGGCCAGAAGGTTGGTCTGGAAGGCGATCTCGTCGATGACGTTGACGATGTCGGTTATCTGGCGCGACGCCTCCTCGATCCCCGACATGGACTGTACGGCGCTGGATACGATCTCGCCTCCTTGTTCGGCGGCGCCGCGGGCGGTGATCGACAACTGGTTGGCCAGTTTTGAATTATCGGCGTTCTGGCGGACCGTGGCCACCAGTTGTTCCATGGCGGCCGAGGTCTGTTCCAGGCTGGAAGCCTGCTGCTCGGTGCGCGACGACAGATCGCCGCTTCCCTCGGCGATCTCGGCCGAAGCCATTTGCACCTCGCCCGTCGCCTTGGAGATGTCGCCGACGATCTGGGACAGACGCTCGGAGGTGGCGTTGGAATCGCTCTTCAGGCGCTCGAAGGCTCCCTGATAGGCGCCCTCCATGCGCTTGGTCAGGTCCCCCTGGGCCAGGGCGGACAGCACGCCGATGGTTTCGCCGATCCCCTTCTCGACGATTTCCACCAGCCCGTTCAAACTGCCGCTCAGGGTGAGAAGATCGCCCTCCTTGCCGTCCAGCGACAGGCGCACCGAAAGATCGCCGGCCCCCGCCTCCTCGGCCAGTCCTCCCACTTCCCGGGCAAGGTCGTGGATGGCGCGGCGTTTTTCCTCCTCGGCCTTGGCCTGGTCCTCCGCCTGCTGTACCTCGAGCCGCGCCTTCTCGATGGCGCTGTCCTTGAATATCTGAACGGCGTCGGCCATCAGCCTAAGTTCGTCCTCGCGATCGGTTCCGGGAACGGCGAGGTCCGTATTGCCCTGGGCGAGGTCGCCCATGGCTTCGCTTAAGGAACGGATTGGCGCCGATATCCTTTGGCGGATCAGGAACACCAGTGTCGCGGTCAGCAGGATGAAGGCGACGATAAGGATGCCGATCTGCTGCATAAGCTGGGAATCGAGTTCCTCAAGGTCCTCGGAAATGTTTCGCTTGAGTAGGACATGGCCGGCGCTTTTGCCATGGATGTCGGTGATTCCCAGTGCAAAGTTGGCGGTGGCGGTGGCTGTGTCCCCCTGAGCGTCGAACCCAGGCGGCGGCGCGGCCACGTTCAACGCCTCCTGGGCGCCGGCCGTGCGCTTGAGTCCCTCGACAACGGGCTCGACGCCGATGTCGATACGGACGAGGTTTTTGAGGACGCTCCCACCCTTCTTGCGGTCGTAGCGGGTGACCGGGAAGAAACGGGTCAGCACGATTTCTTCGCCGACCTTGAGATACCCTTGGACCGGCTTGGCGTTAGCGCCTTCCTTGATGAAGGCGGCGACGCCCGCTTCGATCACCGGGGACCGGCAGTCGTCGCCGGGGTTTACGGCGCTGGAGGCGTCCGAGGCTCCCTTGACGAAACGGACCTTCCAGGTGTTGGCGTCGCAGAAGACGATTCGGCGCAGGATGCCGCCCATCTCCGTGTTAAGGACGTTGAACGCCGGGCGGGCGTAACTCTCCTCCAACTCATTTAAGTCTGGATTTTCCGAGGCGACGATGTCGAGCATCTCCTTGTCCTTTAGCACGATCTCCCGGCCCATGTCGCTGAGGTGCTGGAGAGAGGCCGCGGCCATCTGCTCAAGAACGACCTTGTAGGAGGCATGGTCCTTCTTCAACGATCGAAGAAGGGCCTTGGAAGAGGTCATGTTCTGGAAAATTGAAAGGCCGATAAGGGTGGCGACCATCACCGCCAAGGACGGAATGATGATCCTCTTGGCAAGGCTGGTTCTGGGCTTCTTTGAAATGGACTCAGCCTTATTGGAAGTGGACATTGTCGAACCACCGAGAACTGTTCAAGGAAATACACGCAAAGAAAAACGCCGGGGAAGCACAAACTGCTTCCCCGGTTTTTCAGATGAAACGTCTACTCTACCGGAAGCCCCGCCTTCTTCCATGCCGGGAAGCCGTCCCGGAAATAGAAAACCTTTTTGTAACCCCAGCCCACGGCCAAGACGCTGGCCTGTGAGGCGCGCGCGCAACCAGGACCGTTGCAATAGAAGACGACCCCCTTGGCCTTGTCTCCGCCGGCCGCCGCAAGGGATTTCTCGTCGAGTTTGGTCGACTTGCCCTTGATGTCCAAGTGAGCGGCGCCCGGAACATGGCCGCGCTTGTAGTCCGCAGCCTTGCGGGGATCGACAAAGAGCGTACCGGCCTTGAATAAGCCATCGGCCTTCTTAACATCGACTGTGGACGCGCCTTTGACCGTTTTGGGGGACTCGCCCGCCTGGGCGGTTCCCGCAAGGACAAACGTGAAGAGTACGAAGGTTGCTACCAGAATCTTTCGCATGACATCTCCCTTTACATTGTGTTTTTTTCTGAGCGCGATGCCGAACTCGCGGGCATATGCACAACCGATCAGTACTACCCAATTCTTTATCCGACCGGAGGTGCGGCTCAAATATAGATGCCCAGACACCGTCACAGCCATCTTACAATCTGTTACAAACGCATTTCAATCGGAAAATCAGCGGCATTGGAAAAGCGTTGATGAGCGTGACCATGGCGAATCGCGTTAAAGAGGCTAAAGACGGAGACGTTTTATAAGAGAAAAGAGCTTAGAGATCGCCACTGGCGCGGAATAAAATATCCAGATAAACAATAACAAGGAGTTTGACGCCTCTCTAATCGCCGGGCGGGATAAAGAAAGGCCGGAGGGCCAATATAGGTTACTTCCATTGGATCATAAGAAAAAAGCATTACTGGCCGTTCTGTTTGTCTCCATTGGGCTGGCCGCCATCGCCATCATTGTCGCCTCCGGTTCATCCGATCAAGCCGTTCGCGACGACGCCATGAAAATACTGATGGCGGAGGTTCACGTTAACGGCGTCGTCGACCTTTGCCAAAAAAAGGCGGAGAATAACCCCAGGCTGATTGAGGCCGCCCGCCAATGGAGCAAGAGGAACCGGCGCGGCCTTAATCTCGCCGAAGACGCTTTAATCGCCGCCGGGAACATTTCCGGCAGGGAGAAAAAAATTATTAAACGCGTCACCCTGTCGTTTATGAGAAGGGATATAAACCGCTACGCGGACAAAGCGGCTTATTGCCGCGCGTTCAAGGAAGCCCTGGAAAGCGGCGGCCTTGACGTCAACGCGCGCAAAGACACGGCGCCGGCTCTCCAGCGCCTCCAAGACTTGCCGCCCGACAGTTGATTGCGTTCATCAGACAGAGTATGCGCTAATGGCTAAACACGACGTTATCGTTATCGGTTCTGGGGCGGGCGGCGCCGCTTTCGCCTGGACGTTGTGCGCTCATGGCGTTGACGTGCTTCTTTTGGAGGCAGGCCCCAGCTACAATCCGTTCAAGGACTATCTCTTGGAAAAAGAGACCTGGGAGCAACGCCTCTTTCCCGTCAAGAAGAAGCCGGAGCCAACTCACGTCTTCGCCCCCATGCAATCCCTTGATTCCCGCCATGACGCCCTAAGGTCTTGGAACGCAAACAACGGTCGCATGAATCGGGGAAACAGGCGGCGGGTTCACGCCTATCATCACGTTCAGGGCGTGGGCGGAAGCACCCTGCACTTTACGGCGGAAGCCCACCGCTTACACCCTGACTCCATGCAAATGCGAACGCGTTACGGCGTCAGCGCCGATTGGCCCTTTGATTACGCCGAATTGGAGCCCTATTACGACCGCATCGAGCGTTTTGTCGGCGTCGCCGGCCCAAATCCAGGCCTTGGCGAGGATAAAGACCGTTGGCGAAGCCGGCCTTATCCCCTCCCCCACCATCCCTTAAGCTACGCCAGCAAAATGCTTGAGGCGGCTTTCAGGAAACTGGACATGAGCCTTGAGGTCAACCCGGTGGCCATCCTGTCCCAACCTCACAACGGACGCCCTGAGTGCAATTACTGCGGAAACTGCATACGGGGCTGTCCTAGAACCGATAAGGGCAGCGCCGACGTCACCTTCATCGCCCAGGCCCTCGGCACGGGCAAACTGACCCTTCGGTCCCGGTCTTCCGTTTTTCGTCTGGAGGCGGGAGAGGACGACCGCGTCAAGGAGGTTCTCTACAAGGACGCGGAGAACCAAATTCAAAGAACAAGCGCACGCGCCGTCGTTGTCGCCTGCGGCGCGGTGCTGACGCCGCGTTTGCTGCTGGCCTCGGATGGCTTGGCCAATGAATCTGGGCTGGTTAGGCGGAACCTGATGGAAACCTCTTTCTGGGCCGCCAGCGGGCTTTCTGATGATGCGCTCGGAAGCCATCGAGGTATTCCTTCCGATGGCGTTTGCTGGGACTTCACAGGCCCAGGCGCAATTCCCAACGTCATCGGCGGCTGCCGATTCACCACCGGCGCCGGAACGGTCGATTTTCTCGGCCCCATCAGCTACGCGAGGCGCATTGTTAGCGGGTGGGGGCGCAAACACAAAAAGGGAATGCGCGCCGCTTTTGGTAATGCCGTGGCCATTGGTTCGATCGGCGAATCGCTGCCCAATGACAAGACTTATGTGGATTTGGACCCCAAGAAAAAAGATTCAAACGGCGTTCCCTTAGCGCGAATTCACAGCCATCTGGACGAGATGGAAATCGCACGGCTTGAATTTATGGCTGGCCGCTGCCGGGACATTTTGAAAGCCGTGGGAAATGTTGAATTAATTGAGGAATACGGAAGCTATGATTTTTTCAGCTCCACCCATGTTTTCGGCACGTGCCGCATGGGCCTTGACCCTGAGGCCTCGGTGGTTGACCCCCATGGACGGTCTCACCGCTGGCGTAATCTTTTCATAGCCGACGCCAGCGTCTTCCCCAGCTCCGGCGGCGGCGAATCGCCCTCGCTGACCATCGAATCACTCTCTACGCGAAGCGCCGATTTCCTGGCGAATCTTCTGGAACGCCGGGAACTCTAGACCGGAGCTATGTCATAGCCGGGAAATCCCCGAGGTTGCGGCGGCCCGTCGTAGCCAAGGCTGGGCCAAGCGCGCGCATCCGCGTAGTAATGAAAAAATGCGTCACGGCGCAGCTGTTTAAAAAGACGGCGCTCAAGGGTTTTCGCCGGCGCTTTCTCTGCAAGGCTTACAATTTCAATACGCCGCTCTTCATCCAAGGAGGCGAAGGGCTCGCCAAAATGGTCACGGCTCATCTTGTTCAGCCGTTTGCTACCCTGGGTAATGAGATTCAGATAACTCAAATTCTTCGAGGCGGCGTTAATAATGTTCCGGTCTACGCCCACTTCAACGGCGCCGGGGCTTATGTCGTCAGACGGAATCAATGTATCGAGAAAGGCGCGCAAGGTCTCCAACAGGGACGGTGCGTTTCGTGCAGCCCCAAGAGCCGATGCCGCGAATCCCGAAACGCCCCACAACAAGGAAAGAAACAGGAAGCGGCGACGGTTAACTTTTTTAGAAATTGAAATTAAAACCGCCGGTGACTCCGTACAGTTCACTGTCGTCCCCCTGTACGGTGGTCAGCCTCAGCCTCCCCAAGACGTTGGAAGAGAAGTGAAAAGCCGCACCGGCTTCCGCCATGAACTCATCGTCATTGACTGTGGGCCTGTTAGAGGTTGCTCCAAAGCCCACATTGGTTCTGGAAAGGACGAAGGCGTGACGATATCCGCCGCCGATAAAGGGCTTAATTTGAACAGTCGATGAACCTAACGCGTCCAAAAGAATTAAGAGGCCCTGACGCGCAACCTGATTTGCCCAAAGTAATAATCATCGCTGGGGATAAATCGGCTTGCGGAATTCGTATAGGAATCAACGGACTCGGACGCGTACAGATAGCTCAACTGGCTAAAGAGCTGAAGCTTTGAAATAGCCTGGTTCAAGATCACGCTGGGCGCCACATGCCAGCGCTCCGAATCGGCGCCGCCCACCACCGGGGCGCCATTCGCGCTCGCTCGGCTTTTATAGTCATTGCTAAAAAAGGAGTATCCACCGGTTAGACCCAATTTTATCAATTTATTGAGGGTTAAAAACGCATAAGGATTGACGCCCAAACCGGATTTATCATTGCCTCCCCAATTGAACGACGTGTCCAGGTCCACGTCCTCGTAACTTCCCGCGATTCCGAGGGTGAGGTCATTGAGAATTTTGACATCGGCGCCGAACATGACAAGCGAGCGGTATCCGTCGTATTGGGCCCCCGGGCGATCATAGTCGACGCTAACGACGCCGCCGTTGACCCAGAGGTTAATGGGAACGCTATTAAGTCCCACGCCGCCAAGCCGCGAAATTTGCGAAGCGGAAAATGTTAGGTTTGGATCATTGCTGGCGACCGCAACGCCGCCAAGCCGTGCGTCCCCGCCGGCGCCGCGCGGCGGATCACATACGCCGCTGCCTTCACAGACGCCTTCGTAAACGCCGCCGGCGCCTCCGCCGGGACCGGTGGTGCCGCCACCGCCATAGGCGGGATCAGCAGGAGGAGGCAAGCCAGCCCAAGCGTCAATGGACCACGTTGAAAGGAACAAGGACAAAATTAATGTGATAAGTATTCGCACGCCCGATAAGCCCCCCATGCGCCGAATGACAAAATAAAACTCTCATCTTCGATATATTATTTGCAAACAGATGAAAAGAGAATAATCCATGTTCATCGATTTTATTTTTGATCCTGTCTGCCCCTGGTGCTTTATCGGCAAGCGCCGTCTGAATCAGGCCTGCGCCTTGCGCCCGGGAACGGTTCCGGAAATCCGCTGGCGCCATTTCATGCTTAATCCGGAAATGCCGGACGAGGGCATGGACCGCACCGCCTACTTGATAAAAAAATTCGGCAGCGAAGCGCGTGTGCGCCGTTTCTACGGCTCTCTCAACGAAGCCGGGCGATCAGTGGAGGCCGGCTTTGACTTCGAGCGCATCCGCCTGACGCCCAACACCATGAACGCCCACCGCCTGATCCACTACGCCGCAGGGTCGGGAAAGGCCGAGGAAATGCTGGACGCCTTGTTTCACGGCTATTTCATCAACGTCATGGACATCGGAAACATCGGCGTGCTGACGGACATCGGAAAAAGCATCGGCTTTTCCGCACGCGCGCTGGCTGACTATCTCAATGGACTTGAAGGCGTCGAAGATGTTCTTGAGGACAACGCCAAGGTCCACCGCTTAGGGGTAAACAGCGTCCCCTCCTTCGCCTTCAACGGCCACATGCTCATCGCCGGCGCCCAGGAGCCCAAGGTGCTGGCCCGCCTGCTGGACGCCGCCAAGGCCGAAGAGGAAGCGGCTTAAAGCCGCATACGCCACCCCTACCCCGCCGCCTGAGCAATCTTGACAAATTCATTGAGCAGATGCTTGACGCCGGAAAGCCGCGCTTCGGCGTCCTCCCAGGCGCGCTTATAGACCAGCTTGTGGTCGGGACGCAGATTGACCGTTCCGGCATTGGCGGTGATGAAGGCGACAAGGCCTTCCGGATTGGCGAAATGACCGTTGCGGAAGGAGACCACGGCGCCCTTGGGGCCGGCGTCCACCTTCTCCACCCCGGCCTCCAGGCACAGGCGCTTGACGGCCACCGTTTGCAGCAGGTTCTCCACCTCGCCCGGCAGGGTTCCGAAGCGGTCGATCATCTCGGCGGCGAAATCATCGATCTCGCTTGGCCCCGACAGGCGGGCGATGCGCCGGTAAAGGTCCAGACGCACGTTCAGATCACCCACATAGGCTTGAGGAATCAGCACCGGCATGCCCAAGCCGATCTGCGGGCTCCAGTCTTCATGCGCTGGGGCGCCATCCCCGTGCTTTATCCCACGGGCCTCGGCCACCGCCTCCTCCAGCATGTGCTGATAAAGTTCGATGCCGACCTCGCGGATATGCCCCGACTGCTCGCCGCCCAGCAGGTTTCCGGCGCCGCGGATGTCCAAATCATGGCTGGCCAGGGAGAACCCGGCCCCCAAGGCGTCCAGGGTCTGCATCACCTCCAGGCGCTTTTCCGCGGCGGCTGATATTTTCTGGCGGGGCGGCAGGGTCAGGTAGGCGTAGGCCCTCACCTTCGCGCGCCCGACCCGGCCGCGAAGCTGGTAGAGCTGGGACAGGCCGAACTGATCGGCGCGGTGGATGATGATGGTGTTGACCGAGGGCAGATCAAGGCCCGATTCAATGATGTTTGTGGACAGCAAGACGTCGAAGGCGCCGTCATAGAAGGCGCCCATGACGTCCTCCAGGTCCCGCGCCGCCATGCGTCCGTGAGCCATCGCCACGTTGACCTCGGGAACCATCTTCTCAAGGCGCCGGACCAGCTCCTCCATGTGGTCGATGCGCGGGCAGACGTAGAAACTTTGACCGCCCCGGTAATGCTCGCGCAATAAGGCCTCGCGGATGATCACCGGGTCGTAAGGCAGGATGAAGGTGCGAACGGCCAGACGGTCCACCGGCGGCGTCGCGATCAGACTCATCTCGCGCACCCCGCTCATCGCCAACTGAAGGGTGCGGGGAATGGGGGTGGCGGTCAGAGTCAACACATGAACGTTGGATTTCAGTTTTTTCAGGCGCTCCTTATGGGCGACGCCGAAATGCTGCTCCTCGTCGATCACAAGAAGGCCCAGGTCACGAAAAGCCACGTCCTTGGCGACAAGCGCATGGGTGCCGATGACAATGTCCACCGACCCGTCCTTTAGTCCGGATTTTACCACTTTTGATTTCTTTGGACTAACGAAACGGGACAATTGCTCGATGATCACCGGGAACCCGGAAAACCGCTCATTAAAGGTGGAAAAGTGCTGCCGGCATAGCAAGGTCGTGGGGGTTACGACGGCGACTTGCCGCCCGGAAAGCGCGGAAATAAAGGCCGCGCGCAAGGCGACCTCGGTTTTGCCGAATCCGACGTCCCCACAAACTAACCGGTCTGTTGGTAATCCCGATCCCAAGTCGTCCACCGTGTCGTCAATGGCGCGGCGCTGATCCTCGGTTTCCTCGAAAGAAAAGCGCGCGCAAAACTCATCGAAGGCGCCGGGGTCGGCGGCCATCACAGGCGCCGGCTTCAAAGTTCGCGCGGCGGCCACCTTGATCAATTCGCCGGCCATATCGCGGATGCGCTTCTTCATCTTGGACTTGCGGGCCTGCCAGGCGGCGCCGCCCAGCCGATCCAACTGAGCCGATGCCTGGTCCGACCCGTAACGTCCAATTAAGTCAATATTTTCAACGGGTAAAAACAATTTATCATCACCTTGGTAGAGCAGCGTCAGGCAGTCATGAGGAGCCCCCGCCACGTCGATATTGACAAGGCCGCCGTAGCGGGCGACGCCGTGATCCACGTGCACCACCAGATCGCCATCGCGCAAGGCGGAGGCCTCGGCGATGAAATTTTCGGGACTTATCTTGCGCCGGGATTTGACGCCCATGCGCTGGCCGAGAATGTCCTGCTCGCCGATGACGCGGACGCCCGGCGCCGTGAACCCGCGCTCCAACCCGAAGGCGGCGATCGCCGTCGAAGCGGAGTCCAACGCCTGGGCTTGCCGCCATCCCTCGACCCTGACGGCGTCAATTCCATGTTCGCCCATTAGTTTGGCGAGACGCTCAAGGGAGCCTCTTGTGAAGGCCGCCACAAGCACCCTGCGCCGCTCTTTTCCATGGTCCTGAATATGGGCGGCGAGGGCGTCGAAAACGTTCGCCTCAGGGTCCTTGCGGGCGTCTGCGAAGTCTTTTCCATGCTTGCCCCCGGCGTCCACGGAGGTTTCCCCCTCGGGAACTGAAAAAGGAGATAAATCAAACACTTTCCTATCTACTAGTAGAGAGTCCCATTGGTCACGGTCCAGGTACAACCTGTCCGCCGGGACAGGATTATAGGTCGGCGCCGAGGCGGTTTCCCCAGCCCCCGCCATGGTCTTACGAGATTCGTAATACTCGGAGATCAACTCAAGCCGGGAATCACATGATTCCTGGCACTGGTGATCAAGCATCAAGGCCGCATCAGGGACGTAATCCAGAAGAGTTTCCATGCGTTCATGGAACAGCGCCAGCCAGTGCTCCATGCCTAGATGACGGCGCCCGGCGGAAACCGATTCATAAAGGGCGTCATCGCGCGACGGCGCCCCGAACAGCTGCCGGTAGCCCGACCGGAACAGCGACATGGATTCCGCGGTCAGGGTTATTTCACTCATCGGCTTGAGGACCGCGCCGTCGGTCTTGCCGGTGGTGCGCTGGCTGAGCGAATCGAAGACGCGGATGGACTCCACCTGGTCGCCGAAGAAGTCGATGCGAAGGGCCGCCTCCCGGCCACTGGGAAAAACGTCCAGGATTCCGCCGCGCACGGCGAATTCGCCTGGCTCCATGACCGTCTCCGAGCGCAGGTAGCCATTGAGTGAGAGAAATCCAATCAGCGCCTCCATTCCAGGGTTTTCGCCGATTTTCACGGAATATGTTGATCCATCAAATGAACTTCGTGGCGGAACACGTTGTAAAAACGCGGAAACCGTCGTCAAGACGACTCTCTTTTCGGCGCCGCGGGGCTCCAGCAGCCGGGTTAGCGCGTCAATGCGCTTGGCGACAATCTCTTGCTTGGGCGACACCCTGTCGTAGGGCAGGCAGTCCCAGGCCGGAAACTCAATGCGCTCAATCCCGGGCGCGAAAAAGGCCAGGGCCTCGGCCATGCGCGCCATGCGCACGTCGTCCCGGGCGACGAAGATCATGCCGCGGCCCGCCTGATCCGCCTGGGTCAACTCGACCAGGATCAGCGCATCATAGCCCGCCGGCGCCCCGGAGATCAGGACGCGGTCATTCGTCTCGGATATTTTTTCCAGGAATTTCACGAATAAGCTCTATGCCGGAACGCCTTGAGCATCGCCATCACGTCGTGGTCAAAGGCTTCAGGGGGAGGCTCCATGCCCGTCACCCAATTATAGAGGTCGTTGTCGTTCTCCTTGAGGAGCGCCTCCAGGCGCTTGATCTGCCGTTCGTTCAAATCCCCCAGGCTGGCCTTGGCGAAGCCGCCGAAAATCAGGTCGTTTTCCGCCGTCCCCATATGGCGGCATCGAAACATCAGGCGCTTGCGGCGGGCGTCCAGGTCATCAGGCCCCAGTGAATCAGTCCCCTGTGAATCAGTCATTGCGTTCTCCGTGCGGGCGGCTTTCATATAGGATATAAAAGCACTTTGATAGGAAGTCATTGGCAATGCGTCCGGAAGTTCTTTTTCCCCTGTTCAAGCCGATCACGGCGCTGCCCGGCGTCGGGCCGCGCATCGCCAATGCCATCGCCCGCCTGGTGGGTAGCAGCGGGAGCG
>CAJXGZ010000006.1 GCA_913053795.1 uncultured Rhodospirillales bacterium
GGCGGGCCGCGAGGTCGTCCTGGCTTACGCCCCGCGCTTTGCGCCGTTCCACGAGCAGGGTTCTGAATTTCGCATGCCGCTCCGTGTGGATGGTTTTTGTCATCTGGTGGCGCGTCCGATTTTTAATGAAACCGGCGCATTTAATAATCCCACTTTCGGATTATCCCAAAATAGGATATCAATGGTGGCTGTGTTCCGCGCTTGGGCGGGGCGCGAGTCAATCTTGGCGGCGATGATGGCGAATGGGCTGGAACTCTATCGGGCGGCGTGGACTCTCTTGGATGCTTGGGGGTTCGACGTGGCGGACGCCCATGCCCTGCGGCGCGAGGCGGTGCTGCTTGATCGGGGCGACCGGGAGGGGGCGTTTGTCTGGGCGTGCGTGCGCGTCGCCTTGAAGCAACTGAACGAAGGCGCCGTTCCTGAATGGACGTTGCGGGCGGTTTTGGATAACGGCGGAAACGCGGGGAGGGAGGCTTAAGTAAAGAAATTTTAGGCCACGGATGGACACGGATGAACGCGGATAAAAAAGCCTGTCCTGTCCATCTGTGCTTATCCGTTCGTATCCGTGTCAAAAGAATGACGTGGCCCCCCGTATCAAGCCCGGGGGTGACGAAGAGAGGTGCTTCTGACCTCTGTCCTCTGACTTCTGACCTTTGACTCTCCTCGGCCTGCCTTCGCCGAAGCGGCTACGCGCCTGCCTGCGCGAAGCCGTAGTTTCGCTTCGGCGGAGTCTGGCAGGAAGGCTAAAAAAGCGGGGATCGGGGCGCCGCCCCGTTCCCTGCTTTTGGCGGGGATGATTAGGCTGCGTGGCGGGGGTGGATCGCCGCCAGCTTGTCGCGTATGGCGTATTTTGCGTTCTCCAGGTCGTAGTCCGCCTGAAGTCCAAGAAAAATTCCCTCCGAGATACCGAAGTAGCGGGTGATGAGAAGGTCCGTTTCCGCCGTCACCGCCCGTTTGCCCAGCACCACCTCGTTGATGCGGCGCGGGGGCACGCCCACCGCGCGCGCCAACGCGGACTGGCTGATTTCCATGGGCTTAAGAAAGTCCTCCAGCAGAATTTCCCCGGGATGGGGGTTGGGAAGCCGATCAATCCTTGCCTCCGCCATAATCTTTCCTTTCATCAATGCTAATCCACGATCATCACAACTTGGGCGTTGCCGTCTTCCCACCGAAAGCATATCCGCCATTGCTTGTTGATGCGGATGCTGTGTTGCCCGGCGCGGCCGCCCTTCAGCGCCTCAAGCCTGTTGGCGGGCGGGATTCGCAAGGTCCTCCAACTTCTTCGCCCGGTTCAGATAGCGGAGCTTCCGCCGCGCCACGGTTTGAATGTCTTGGGGCAGGCGGCGCGACCACTCGCCACGCCAAACCTGTTCCGTTTCCCGGCATTTGACCCCCTTAATCATTGAGCGCACTATACCGCATAACGTTATGCGGTGCAATTTTATAATTCACAAATTGAATCCTTTTCTATTTTTGTTCTTAACATTGATATAATAATTTCCTATATTCATATCATGTTCCCTGCCGAGCCAATCCTTTCCGGTGGGGAGCTTGGCTGTTGAGCATTGTTAATAGGAAACCGGGTCTGCCGAGCCAAGGGAGCCTTAGCGATCGGAGCCATATTCCGCGACTGCGAACTCGGGGCGATGCCGCCCGCCGGCGGCGTCTACGGCATGGACATGGTGATGGAGGAAGGCATGGATGGCAGGCCTGACGTCTATTTCGAGGCCGGAGACCACCGCCTGCTGGTCCACGTCGCGGGTTCCGTTTTCGGGCGTCTTATGGAAGGGGCGCAACGCGGCGATTTTCGCCAATACGCCCCAATGTCCAGCACGCCTTAAATGCGTCATTTGCTTCGATTTTATGCGTTGGCGATTCTTGGTCTGCGCGCCAGACGGTCCAGGGACGCCAGAACGCCGCCTCTGTCCCTCAGGTCCCAATGAAGCGAAAAACGGACTTCGTTGGCGGAGCAGTAAGGGCGGTAGCGGGGCAGCATGATGTCGTTTGAAATCTCCGCGAAGCGGTTTTCCATCACGAATGTCTGCCCGTTAAGAATGACGGTGAGCACCGCGTGATGGTCCAGGGTTTCTTTTTCCTCAACCCAGACCACCCGCAAGCGTTCCGGATGAAACCCCATTTTGCGCAGGAAGACGTATTTGACGATGGCGTAGTTTTCGGAGCCTTCATCGCTCTTGAAATAGTTGATGGGCGCCGCCCAATGCTTAGCCTTGATGCTACAGGCGATGTCCTCGATATTGTTGATGCCGTTTAGGTAAGTGTTGATGCCTGCGAGCTGTCCCTTGATCCCGTAGACATTCAAGCCGTTCATCATTTCAAGCGTGTCGGCCAACACCGTGCTCTTTGAGCTTTTCCCGCCTTTCACCGAGGGCTTGGGAAACAACTGTGTGGGGTTGCCGATGACGCGCTCGCGGCAGCTGAATAAAGCCGGTATGCGCTTCGGCGCTTTCGAGATATCATTGACTTGCAAGTGGTCGAAGGCGCGGGCCATTTTATAGGCGGCCCCCGCAATCGCAATGAGGCCAAACAGGGCTTTGCGTTTTGAAATGCCAGGCATAGGTTCTCTATCCACTGTTGATTTCCCCCCATAAGGCAAGCAATCTTCGTGCCAGCCTTATGTTGCTGATTTAGTTAAATATCCTTTGTAAAATGAGTGGAAATTGATGCCTCCCAGGGCAGTTATTGCCGGGGAGCGCCAGGGGAGCGCCAGGGGAGCGCCAGGGGAGCGCCAGGGGAGCGATCAGAAGGGGTCGATAATTTCCGCGCCCTGTATTAGGGTCATTTTTTGCGACGTTTTTTAGGAAATTCCCATCATGCCGGACATGCGCGAGATCGCCCAAAACTGCAATGCTTGGCCCTTCGCCGAGGCGCGGAGCCTCCTCAAGCGCATACGTTCAAAGGCGCCGAAAAAGGGATATGCGCTGTTCGAGACAGGATACGGCCCCTCGGGCCTGCCCCACATCGGCACCTTCGGCGAAGTGGCGCGCACGTCCATGGTTCGCCGCGCCTTTTCCCTGCTTTCCGGCATCCCCACCAAGCTGTACGCTTTTTCCGACGACATGGACGGGCTGCGCAAGGCGCCGGACAACGTGCCCAACAAAGAGATGCTGACCCAACACTTAGGGATGCCGTTGACCTCCATTCCCGATCCCTTCGGCACGCATGAGAGCTTCGGCCATCACAACAACGCCCGGCTGCACGCTTTCCTTGACGAATTCGGCTTTGACTACGAATTCCTAAGCGCCACTGAATGCTACAAGGCCGGGCGTTTCGACGCCATGCTGCTCAAGGCGCTGGAGCGTTATGACGCGGTGATCAACGTCATTCTGCCCACATTGGGGGCGGAGCGCCGCGCCACCTACAGCCCTTTCCTGCCGCTCTGCCCAAAGACGGGCAAGGTGCTGCAAGCGCCTGTGCTGGAGCGCAACGTTGAGGCCGGGACAATCGTCTACCAAAACGAAGACGGCGAAAAGATCGAGACGCCGGTCACCGGCGGACATTGCAAATTGCAATGGAAGGTCGATTGGGCCATGCGTTGGGTTGCGCTGGACGTGGATTACGAAATGTCGGGCAAGGACTTGATTGATTCCGTCCGCTTGTCCGGCAAGATATGCCGCATCCTTGGGGGGGCGCCGCCGGCCGGTTTTACCTATGAGCTGTTTCTGGATGAGAACGGCGAGAAAATCTCCAAGTCCAGGGGCAACGGTCTTGCGGTGGAGGAATGGCTGCGCTACGCCCCGCCGGAAAGCCTCGCCCTATTCATGTACCAGAAGCCCAAAACCGCCAAGCGTCTTTTCTTCGATGTCATCCCCCGCAACGTCGACGACTACCTTACCCATTTGGAAAAATTTCCAGAACAGGCGGACGACCAAAAAGCCAATAACCCAGTTTGGCATATCCATCAGGGAAGCCCGCCCCACGAGGACGCTCACCTGAGCTACAACGTGCTGCTGAATCTGGCCAGCGTCTGTCATACGGAGGACAAGGCGGTGCTTTGGCATTTTATCAGCCGCTACCGGCCCGACGCGACGCCCGAAACGGCGCCCATCCTGGACGGGCTGGCGACCTACGCCATCAACTATTACCGCGACTTCATCAAACCTGCGAAGCAATTCCGCAAGGCCAACGAGCATGAAAAGGCGGCGCTGGGGGATCTGGCCGCCTCACTCGAAAAACTGCCCGAGGGCGCCGGTTCCGACGTTATCCAGACGGAGATCTACGAGGTCGGCAAACGCCATGACTTCCCTGATCTCAAGTCTTGGTTCAGAGCGCTTTATGAAATTCTGCTCGGACAAAGCCAGGGGCCGCGCATGGGGTCGTTCGCCGCCCTTTACGGCGTAAACGAAACCATCGCCCTGATCCGCCAAGCCATCTCCGGCGAAGGCATGGAAGCCTGATCTATTCGCCCTTAGCGCCCTCCCTTAGCGCCCTCCTGGGCGAAATCCATATAGAGGCGGCGCGCCTCGGCGTAGACAGGCCCGGGCTTGAATGCGCAGTCTTCGATGCGGACGCAGGGATGGACCTTGGCGTAATTGCCGGTGGCGAACACTTCATCAGCCTCAAGCACGTCCTTGAAGGCGACGACGCGTTCACGGACATCCATGCCTGAATCCCGCAAAAGCCCAATCACCCGCTGACGGGTGATGCCGTTTAGAAAAGTTCCGTTGGCCGCCGGGGTATGAACCGCCCCATTTTTGACCAGAAACAGATTGGTGTAGGCGAATTCGGCCACATCGCCGTTTGGATCCAGGACCACGGCGGTGTCGAACCCTTTCTCTTGCGCTTCGCCAACGGCGCGCGCGACATTGGGATAGAGGCACGAGGCCTTGACCTCGGTGGGGGCCATGTCGGCGGCGGGACGGCGAAAGCTTGAGAGACAAGCGCTAAAGCCCGTGGGCTCCGGAAACGGGGATTCATAAATGGAAAGCACGAAGCGGGTGCTGTCGGCGTCGGCCAGGATGAACCCGCTTTCAGCGTAAAACATGGGGCAGATATAAAGCTCTGAGTTCTTTGGGAATTTTCGGATGCCGCGCCAGGCGATTTCTTCGATTTCCGCCCCAGTAAGCGTGGGGGAGAGCCCGAGCGCCCGCGCCGAAACGGCCGTTCGCGCACAATGCCTGTCCAAATCCGGAGCCACGCCTTTAAAAAACCGGGCGCCGTCAAACACAACAGAGGACAGCCAGACAGCATGATTTTTGGGGCCCAAAATCAGCGGGTTTCCATCAATCCAGGCGCCGTCCACGTAGGTCAGCGCCTTGCCGCCTTGCGTTTTCGCCATGAAAAAAGAACTCCCTGATTTCAGATGAAATTCAGCCTAAAGCATATACGCAAGGACGGCGGAGATGAAGTTCGGAAAGGAGATACTCGCCTACTGGCTGGCCCAGACCACACGGGCGATCCACTCCACGTCATCGACCAACAACGTAACGTCGTCATGATCAGGGTTTAGAGACTGGAGATCAATTTTCCGCGCCGAGCGACGGCGTAAAAGTTTGGTCATAACCTCGCCATTGATGGTTTTGACGACGACGCGGTCGCCACGGCGAATGTTCGAATTGGGCGAAACAATCACGATATCGCCGTCACGGTAAACCGGCGCCATGCTGTCGCCGCTGATTTCCAAGGCGTAAGCATGAGGATCGCCAAGTCCAGGGAACGGGATTTCATCCCAGGAGCCGCCGGCGGGATATCCGGCGTCATCGAAGAAGCCTTGAGCGCCCGCTTGGACAAAACCGATAAGCGGGATGTTGCGATAGACGCCGATCCCCTCGCCCTCGCCCACGTATGAGACGAACTCGCCAAGGCTGGCCCCCGTTGCGCGAAGAACTTTGGAAACGCTTTCCGTGCTTGGCCAGCGCAGTTTGCCTTCACGGGTTATGCGCTTGCTTTTGTTGAACGTGGTTGGATCAAGCCCAGACTTGCGCGCCAAGCCAGACGCCGAAAGACCATATTCCCGGGCAAGCCGGTCAATCGCTCTCCAAATGTCGGCATGCTTTAACATGGGAACATTGTCATATAGAACGAGACTTTATGCACTAGGAACATTTTGCTTAAAAAGATTGACAGAGGATAACTTGCCTGTCATATATTATTGTTCCTTCTATGTTCAGATCCCTAAATGCTCTTAAAATTATTATTTCCTGCTGGAGTGAGATAATGCGCGAGCCCCGTTACACCCCAAGACCCTCATATGAATTGGCCTGCGTGCCGTTCATCAGCGCCGAAGAGGCCTGGTTCTGGTTCATTCGCTGTCTGCGCGCGCGCAGGGATGGGGCGAGATTCCTTGATGGCCCCGATGGCGCCGTTCGCCCGTGCGAGCCCGATGATTTGTACCGGGCGGTGATGTGGCTTTTTCGCCGGCGGCGCATTGGCGAAGAGCACTTGAAGGTGCTGGAATATTTTGGTTTGCGCGAAGCGCCGCCTGATCCGAGATGCCGCGAGGAAGAGATATCTGCGCGCCTATGGGATATGGCCTTGGATCGGCTGACCACGGTCCTCAAGGGCAAGGGCATTGTTGTATGCGAGGAAAAGCCAAGCGCCGCAAAAACAAGACCCACAAACGCAAAGACCGTGAGTTAATCATCATGGACGTGGAAACGCCCCCCAACGGCCAGCGCGCGACGCTCGTGGTTTTCACCGGAGAGACGCAATTAAAGTGGCTGAAGCTGTTTAAGCCGGGTTTTAGGCATTGCTTCATCGCTCTCAAAACCCATGGGCGCTGGATCGTTTACAACCCCCTTTCCCATCAAACCATGATATCCGTCCACAAGGATTTAAGCGTTGACGATATGGTCAAACGGCTTGTGGAGCTGGGATGCAAGGTCATCCAATGCGCGGTCCGCAAAGCCCCGGCCCAGACGGCGCCGTGGCGGCCCTACACATGCGTCGAGGCGGTCAAACGCGTGCTTGGCATTCAAGACGGATGGATCCTGACGCCGTGGCAGCTTTATCGCCATCTCAGAAACCAATAAAATTACATTTAGAACAAAAAAGCAAGATAACTGCTTGATATTCCTAGATTATTAAAATTAAAAGAATTATTTCGGCAAAAGTGAAAAAAAGCCTTGACATTTGGCTTTGGCCGGCATATATTCGATTCAACGCCCACCACAGGTGCGTCCGGATTATGGCAGGCCGCCTCTTATTAGCTTAAGAGGCGGCTTTATTATTGATGGACAGCCTATCAGCAGCAGGATTCAGCGGAACCCGCCGCGCCCGTTGAATGGATTGAAACTGGGCGCATTTCCATTAACCAAAATCAAGCGAGGAAAAAATGGTCCAGAAAACTTGGAGCCTGCGAAAACCCGGCAACGCTTTGCCTCAGGATGACGGGCTCAAGCCCGACGACCCAGAGGAGTTTCACGCGTTCATAAAGGAATTGACGAGGGTGGATCACCCAGCCGAGGAAATCCTGCTCAAAAGCCCAAAAACCTGGACCCATGACGAGATGATCCAGGTAAAAAAGCATCACAGCGTCCTGCCCGCCAACGACCCCCGGGGCAAGGACATGGACAGACGCATCGGCGCCTGGTTCAGCCACGTCTATTCTGACGAGCCGGTGAAGCATGACGCCATGGGGCGCATGATCGACCCCAAACCGGTCAACCCGCCGCCCAGCAAACCGTTGGCCCTTCGCAACGCCGATGGCCATGACCTGAAAGCGGGCCTCAGGCGCATCGGCGCCAGGATCCTGGCCGCGGCAAAGGACAGCGGCATGGGCGACGCCGTCAAATCCCTGCAAGGCGGCCTCAACAAGCTTGAAAGGTGGAGGCAGGCGGAAAGCAACAGCAAACGGGAGACGTCAAGCCCGCCCCTGAAGGAGGACGGGGTTCTTGGCCCCAAGACCAAAACCGCGCTCAAGAAAATCCTGGCCAAACATGGAACGGCTCAGGCCGAGAACGCCCAAGCGTTGGGCGGGTTTCATAACTACGCAGAGGCCGGTCGCAAGGGCGGGTTCAAGGATTTGGCGAAAACCGTGGACAAGTCGTTCGGCTCGCTGTTCCGCGACCAGGCCAAGCCCAAGGCAGTCAAGGAGCCGCGCCAGGAATCCCTCGCCTTGCAGGACACGGTGAACCATTTCGGCGAAAAGCAGTTCGGCCGGGACAAATGGACGCCCTTAAAGGACGACGGCTGGATCGGCCCCAAAACCACGGACGCGTTCGCCAAGGTGGCCAAGGCCGTCAACCCGGAAAGGCTGACCCGGCGTTTTTCGGGCGCTATCTTGGATTCATTTAGGCGTCACGCTGAAAAAAATAAGAACAAAAAGAGATCGATAAGCCTTTGATATTCCTAGAATAAAATAAATAAGAGAATTATTTCGGAAAAAAAGAAAAAAACCCTTGACTTTTGGGTTTGGCCAAACTATATTCGATTCAACGCCCGCCACAAGTGCGTCCGCAGCCCGCCGCAATCCTCTCCGGCGGGCTTTGCTTTCCAAAAATCCACGCAATAAAAGAGGCGGCGCCGGGACTATTACAGCCTCGGCGCGGCGGCAATTGACTCTCAAGGATTTGTCATCGCAACGCAAAAAACCACTTGGAGAATAGACATGAAAAAAATTACGCCTATAGACATTGTGGAGCGTTTCCGCCGCGCCAAGGAGCGGCGCTCCACATGGGAGGCCCACTGGCAGGAATGTTACGACTACGCCCTGCCGCAACGCGACGGGTTTATCTATTCCGCCCGTCCCGGAGAGAAAAAGACCGATAAGCTGTTTGACGGCACGGCGCCGGATGCGGTGGATCAACTGGCCGCCAGCCTATTGGCCGAGCTGACGCCGCCGTGGACGCGTTGGTTCGGGCTTGCCGCCGGCGCGGACGCCCCCGCCGAGGACCGTGAATACCTTGGGAAAGAGCTGGAGCAAGTCGCCACGGCGCTTCAATCCCACTTTGATTTATCAAACTTCACCGTTGAAATGCATCAGTGCTACCTCGACCTGGTAACGGCGGGCACCGCATCCCTTTTGCTTGAGGAGGCGCCTCGGGGAGAACCTTCGGCGCTTCGTTTCACCGCCGTGCCTTTGTCGCAAGTGGCGCTTGAGGAAGGACCCCATGGCCGCCTTGACAACACCTTCCGCCGCACCGAGATGACCATGGCGCAACTTCGCGCCCGTTATCCCAAGGCCAGTTTGCCCGATGACGCGATGCGCGTGTCAGAAAAGGATGTCGACGCCCGTTTCCCTGTCGTCGAGGCGGTTATTAACGACGGAAAAGGATATGCATATCTGGCGGTCCTTGAGAATCAATCCTCAAGCCAAGCCGACATAACGGTGCTTAAAGAGGGACGCTTCGAGATGTCCCCCTTCATCAACTTCCGTTGGCTCAAGGCGCCGGGTGAAATCTATGGCCGCTCGCCGGTCATGAAGACCCTGCCCGACATTAAAACCGCCAATAAAGTGGTGGAGTTGGTGTTGAAGAACGCCTCCATTTCGGTGACCGGCGTCTGGCAGGCGGAGGACGACGGCGTTCTTAATCCGGCCACCATCAAGCTGACGCCAGGCTCGATCATTCCCAAAGCCGTAGGCTCACAAGGGCTCACCCCATTGAAAGCGCCCGGAAATTTCGACACGTCGGAGATCATTCTCAAGGATTTGCGCGCCAGCATCCGCAGGGCCTTGCTCGCCGATAAGCTGGGCCAAGTGGATAGTCCGACAATGACCGCAACCGAAGTGCTTGAGCGCTCCGCCGAAATGTCGCGCATTCTCGGGGCGACCTACGGACGGCTGCAATCGGAGCTTCTGACGCCCCTTGTGCGGCGCGCCCTCGCCATTCTAACCCGCAGGGGCGAAATCAAAAATATTCGCATCGATGGCCGTTACGTGGAGCTGGAATACAAGTCGCCCCTGGCCCGTCAACAGGCCCGGCAAGAGGCGCAAAACACTATTCAGTGGCTGGATACGATCAAAACCATGGGGCCGGAGGCAATGCAGGGCGTCAATAAGGCGGCGGTTGTCCGTTGGTTGGGGCGCGCCTACGGCGTCCCGGCTGAACTGATCCGTGAAGAGCCCGCCATCAACCTGGATGCGATGCTTAAAAGCGACGCCGCTCAGGGAATTATCGGCGCCTTAACAGAGGATCAGGCGGAAACGCCGCTTGAAGCCGAGCCCGCGGACGAAACCCCAATGACGCCAAGTGATGGTGGAGGCGGGCCATGACGGACAATGACGCCGGATGGGATTGGTTCGACGCCGCCGCCAATCCGCCTGATGAAGAGACGCTTAAATCGGACATGGGTTTGGCTCTCGCCTTCGCCAAGTGCTTTCGCGGCAAGGACGGCGGGCAAGTTCTCAAATATCTGCGCTCCCTAACCATGGAGCGGGCCTTGGGGCCAAACGCTTCGGATTCCTTCCTGCGCCATGTGGAGGGCCAGCGGCAGCTTGTGTCTCATATCTTCGCCCTGGTCGAGCGCGGCCGCGGCGGCGACAACCAAAACACCAAATGATGGAGAACCTTATGAGCGAGAACCTTACGGAGGCCGCCAAAACCGAGGCGCCCGACACGGAAGCGGTCAACAGCAAGTCCCCCCTTGCCGACAATGAAGCCGACGGCGAGCGGACGCCAAAGCGTCCTGAAGACCTTCCGGAAAAATTCTGGGATTCCGAAAAAGGAGCGGTCCGCGCCGAGGCCATGACCAAGTCCTATCTGGAACTGGAGCGCAAGCTTGGCGCCCAAAACGACCCCTCTACAGAGGAAGACCCTGGCCCAAATGAACTGGAAGCTCCCCTGGAGATCACGGAGCTAACCCCTGAACTGGACGCCTGCCTTCAAGGCGCTGGCTTAAATGACGAGCAGATTAAAACTGTCCATGACTTTGGCGCGAAAAGTTTAATTCCAGCGGTCTATGACATGGTTTCCAAAATAGAAGCGCACAGCCAAATCGACCGCCTGGCGGATCACTTTGGCGGCGAGAATAAATGGCGGGAGGTCGCGCGTCAGCTCGGCAATTGGGGAAAAGGCAAATTTTCTCCCAAGGCGTTCCAGTCCCTTACCTCGTCTTATGAAGGCGTGCTCAACCTGCACCGGATGATGGCCGCCGAAGAATCGGAGCCCCAATTGGGCGGCGGCGGCCGATCGGCCGACGGTGCGCTTAGCGAAGCGGGAATCAAGGAGTTGATGCGCGATCCCCGATATTGGCGCGACCAGGATTCGGTCATCGTCAACAAGGTGAAGGAAGGCTTCAGGCGCCTCTACCCGAACGAAGGGTGAGCGCGCCTTTTCCCCGCAGCTCCCCTTCCAGGGGCGCCGGCGCTCGGGGGCCGGCGCCCCTATTCTTTTCTTGAAAAAAAGGAGATTCACCATGTCCATCAACATCAGCAACCCCTTCTCACTGAAAAGCTCGGTGGGATGGAACGGATCAAACGACAGAACCGACGTCGCCAAGGTCGAACACCTTCTTGGCCGCACGGGTGATTTGAACCTGAAAGAAACCGACGGCCTCACCGGCTATTACGGCGCCCGCGTCGAGCAAGCCGGCAAGCGCCACCAAAAACGCAACAACCTCAAACAGGACGGCCATTTCAACCCCAACGGCGAAAGCATCCGGTCATTGCGGACGCAACTGGCGCAAAATGACGATAAGCCTAAGGAGAAGGAGAAAACCGACAAGCCTTCGACCTCCCCTGAGGACGACTACGACGAAGAAGAACCATCTTTTTTTAGGGACAACCTTTTTATCCCGCTTACGAAAGGAATGGATAAATATGGGCCAAAGAAGTCTCCAGACTATCTTGGCCGCTTTTATAAGGGAGGGGAAAGAGGCTAACGAAGAAAATGCGGAAAAACACGTAAAGGGCCGAGCCGCCGTAAGTTGCAAACTTAGCTGGGATTACGTACAATTAATACAGGCGCCTCGATTTGCGCCTTAAGCCATAAAAATCATGGAGTTTTGTTATGAGACACCTCTTCATTTCAATTGGTTTCATGATTTTATTGAGCGGCGGCTGCGCCCCCACCCCTGATTATGAAGCCGGCTTAATAGCTTATGACGCCGGTGATTATGCGAAAGCCTTGAACATCTTCCGCCCCCTTGCCGAGCAAGGGCATACAAACGCTCAGTACCGCCTGGGCGTAATGCATAACAAAGGCCGGGGCGTTAAACGCAATATTCCCAAGTCAATTGAATTGTACCGAAAAGCCGCCGAAAAGAACCACATTGACGCCATCTACAATCTTGCCTGGATATACTGGCATGGCGATGGCATCTCTAAAGACCACACAGAATCGGCAAAATGGGCGAAGAAAGCTGCGGATCTTGGCGACGCCGAGGGCATGCACAACATCGGGATGCAATATTATTACGGCGACGGTATTCCCGTAGACCTTAAAAAAGCTGAACATTATCTGCGCAAGGCTGTGGAACATGACGTATGGGAAGCTTTTAAACTTCTTTGGCAGCTTTACCTGAAAAACTCAGAGCTTCTTCATGACGAAACCGTTCAATGGTACAGAAAAACGGCAGACGGCGGCAACAGCGAAGCTCAATATTATATGGGGCTCATAGCGTACAAGGATAAACGGCCCGGCAGCGACACTGAGATGATCAAATGGCTCAAGCGCGCCGCCCTTCAGGGGCATGGAGATGCTCAAGAATTACTGGGACAGTTATATTTTTCAGGAGAGGTCGTTGAGAAAGATTTAGTTGAATCTGAAAAATGGCTGAAGGCCGCCATGGAGTCCGGTCTCGGTTACGCAACGTACATGTTGGCTAATTTCCGCATGACGGGCGTTAATGGCGCAGTGGAAATAAGTGAGGGGCTCCGGTTGTTGAAAATTGGAGCGGAACGAGATGACGTTTCCGCCCAAACGACATTGGCGAGAACATACCTGTACGATAAGGTGGTGAAAAAGGATCTCACGCAGGCTTACAAGTGGTTTTTGATCGCAAAAGAAACCATAAAATCGCAGAAATCGAGGCAAGATAAATTGGAGGAGTTTCTGCTCCCCAAAGATCTCCTGACCGACCTCCCCAAGCACATGACCGATGAGCAAAAAACCGAGGCAAAACGGCTCGCCGCTGAATGGCGGGCTAAGCAAAAAAAGAAACAAGATTCGAAAGATTAATTTGTTCCGAGGAGCCGTTTCATGGAATGGCTGCTAATCCTTGCTCTACATCTTCCTCCTGAGGAGGCGAATATCGAGGACATGAGGTTCTCGACATATGAGGCGTGCATGCAGGCGGTGGAAAACGTATTGAAAGGCGAACTTATTCCGGTTCGTCGTGGGCCTGGCATTAAACTGGAAGATCGGGCTAAACCGTCAATAAAGGCGAACCTGATTTATCCAGTGATCCGCTCTGAGGTTTCCTGCATCCAGGCGCCTAAAGAAGAAAACAAACTTCGCTGACGTCGCCTCGCCAGCGAGGCTAATCCGAATTCATTTTTCAAAGAAATTTCCGCGGCCCTTTGGGCTGTGGGTTTAACCCTTTTCTAACGGGGTTCAACCCGCTGGAGAACCATGATCGCGACATTCGTTTTCGCGCTCATGGCCCGGCGGGTTTTTTGCGTCTTCCGAGACCGGCGGCTTGCGCCATAACCGGCAATGGGGACGGACGGCAAACCAACCTTAACTTCAAACCCATAACTAAATTAGGAGAATGACACATGTCGACAACTGTCGAAAACTCATTCATCAAGCACTTCCAGGCCGACGTCCATTTGCAGTTCCAGCAGATGGGCTCCAAGCTTCGGAACACCGTGCGCACCAAGGACAAGGTCGTCGGCTCCTCAACCACCTTTCAAACGGTGGGCAAGGGAACGGCCTCGACCAAGTCCCGCCACGGCAAGGTGCCTGTGATGAACGTCACCCACACGCCCGTGGAATGTCCGGTCTATGATTATTACGCCGGCGATTGGGTCGACGAGCTTGACGAGCTGAAAACCAACGCCAACGAGCGGATGGTGGTCGCCAAGGCGGGCGCTTACGCGCTGGGCCGCAAGGCCGATGAGCTGATCATCAAAGAGCTCGACACCAGCACCAACTATGCGGGCACCGGCGCCGACGCGCTGACCAAGGCCAAGGTGCTGTCCGCCTTCGAGATGCTGGGCGAGGCCGACGTTCCCGACGATGGGGAGCGTTACGCCGTCGTCGGCTGGAAACAGTGGAGCGATCTGATGCAAATCACGGAGTTCACCAACGCCGATTACATCGGCAAGGACGAGCTTCCGTGGAAAGGCACCCAGGCCAAGCGCTGGCTTGGAACCTTGTGGATCCCCCACACCAACCTCACCAAGGACGGAAGCAACATCCGCTATTGCTATTGGTTCCACAAGACGGCCATCGGCCACACCATTGGCTCGGACGTTAAATCCGACATTTCTTGGCACGGCGACAGGGCGGCTCATTTCATTAACAACCGCATGAGCCAAGGATCTTGTCTCATTGACACTTCGGGCGTCGTTTCCATGCGCTGCCTCGAAGCTTAAGGAGGACCTTAACCATGGCATACCAGTCAAAAGACCTGAGCGTGATCGCTTACGCCAACGGCTTTACACTGTGGCACTACACGACCGCTGATCTGGCGGCCGACGTGGACACCGCCGGTTATTTCAACAACGCTTCGGACATGTTGCGAGTCGGCGACATGATCATGGCCAACGTTGACACCGGCGGCACGCCTGGCGCCGGCATCTTCCTGGTCAATTCCAATGCGGCGAGCGTCGTTGACGTCGCTGACATGACCACGGTCGGCGGCGCGGATACCGACTAAAAAAAACTAAAGAGTCAAAACGACTCTTCTCAAACTAACGCCCCCGTGGGTTCGCCCACGGGGGCGCTTTTCATTCAAGGAGCTTCAAATGATCGAATTTCCCACCCCGCTGACGGAGAAGGCTTTGCGCGACCTGATGAAGGACGAGCGCTATTGGAGAACCTCCCACTTAGAACACGTGGCCTACCGAGATCGAATCCAGGAAGGCTTCGAGACGCTCTACGGAACCGAACCCGCAAAACTCGACGCCACCGGCCGCGTTATCAACGAGGATATTCCGGGCCCAAGCCGTCCGACAGGCGAATAAGCGCCGTTATTTACGTTTCGAGGAGAAATTTCATGAGTTTATTTGACAGCATGCTGAGCGGCTTTGGCGGCGGCGGCAATTCAAGAACGTCCCGGCGACCCAACCTGTTGGATGAGACTCTCTCGTCCCGTCCCAAGAAACCCGATCCCAAGCTCTTTTCCTTGACCGACTCCGTCGGCGTTTACGGAAGCAACCGCCCAAAGGACGTAAAGAAGATGGAATCCGGTTTGAACAAACTGGGTTTCATGGACAACAAAAAAACCGGCGACTCAAAAGGCCAATTCAGCGCCCAATTACGCCAGGGCATGCAGGCCTTTCAGAAAGCCAGCAAACTGGCCGTGGACGGGCAAGCCAATGTGGGCGGACCTACCGCCACAACCTTGAGCCAGCAGGTCAAGAAGATCAGGGAACGGCGCGCGGCAGAGGAAAAGCAGGCCCTTACGCCGAAACCTCCCGCGCCAAAGCCGACGCCCGCGCCAGCGCTTTCGGCGAAACCAAGACCCTGGTGGCGAACGCGCAAGCCCATAAAAATGCCGGACGAGGATTATTCCTCCACACGGCGCACCATGGAGGGCATGCTCAGGTACGGCGACGACGGCGACCTGCCCAACCTCTACGCTGACTCTATTCGCAACGATGGTAATTTAGCGGCCAACGAGATGGCCGAGTTCTTGCGACAACTCGAAGAGACCGCGCCCAAACGGGTGAAGGGCTTCGAGAAGGCTGTTTTCAATAAGCTCAACGACGATGAAAAGGAAAAGTATTTTCCGGAGGTGTTTGGCAAGAAGCCAGAGAAAAAGTCCTTGCTTCAACAGGCGGCCTACCGTCCTGAAGATAACAAGGGAAAATCCCGCAATGCCTCTTACCCCATCCTGGGCGACGGCGACGGCAATGACCTTCGCATCAAGACGGCGCAAAACGCCTCGAGCGGCGCGCAACCGCCAAAGACTCTCACGCCGCCGCCAAGGAAACCAGCGTCGACTCCCCAATCGGTCAGCCCAATTTCCAATCCAATAATTCGGAATGACAGTATGGGATCAGGCCATTTTGGGGCTTCAAGGGACAATGGAAAACGCAAGCACAAAGGGATCGACATAATAGCCTTACCAGATCATCCGGTCATGAGCCCTGTCGAGGGAAAAATCGAAAGGATTGGCGATCCCTATGGTGATGGGAAATACAAAATCATTTGGATCAAAACCAAGAACAGCGACGAAGTTGGATTGTTTTATGTGAGGCCAAGTGATCCCAGTGGCAAGCCAATCGTCAATCCAGGTGATACGGTGAAACCTGGGCAGGTCATCGGCAGCATGCAGGATTTAAAAAAGAGATTCCCTAATATGGACAACCATGTTCATTTCGAGGTCAAGAAAGGGGGGAAGGCCATTGACCCAACTCCATGGCTTAAGAAATGGAAGGGGACAAAACGACCATGAATTGACCTCGTGGCCAATTGCGCATGGACGGTTCAATAAGGGCCGTTCATGTGCAGGCGACGCCCCAGATGTTGACGAGGAAGGGCGCGCCCCGCGGTTGCCAGAGATCATATTCAAGGCGCTCTATTTCATATTTATCTTTATAAATGCCGGAAGCCCGAACGCGATCCAGATCATTTTCGGACGGGCGGTCCATCGGTAGGGGAATGCATTGATCTTCGGGGACCAGTTTGAAAAGGCCCGGGCGATCACCGGAAATACATCGGTCTCCTTTTCTCATGAGAAAACCCCCTTTCAGGGTGATTACAGGTTTCGCATTCCAGCTATATTTTTCCCATGATGGTGAAGTACGGTTGGTCATGGTCAAGCTCTTCTTGTCGATAAAATCCACGTTGGTGCGCGAACCGAATTGAAGCGTCTCATCAATGATCTCCAGCCGTCCCGCATCTGTCAGGATCGTCCCGCCGGCCTTTCCCGAGACACCAACCACGGGCGCTCTGAAATCTCCGCAATTCAACATATCAGTCGGATAGTTCAAGAGGAGCTTGTGCGCCTTTTCCACACCTCCTTCTAGACGCCCACGGACCGTCAATTGAGCAACGCCATATTCCGCATTTTCATCTACGTCGAACCTGTCGACGTTTGGATGATAAGTGACGTTAGCAGAAAACATCCCGTCGGAATCAGTGAATTTTTTCCGCAGCTTTTCCGGCCATTGGAGATAAATATAGTAGGTTAGGCAGGTTGGTTCCGTCTCCGGGCAATTTTCGAGTTGCTTCAGGACCTTTGCGGCGACGCCCTCGCTTGACAGCCCTCCAGCCAGCGTCACAGATATGGACAGGACGGACGCCATCAGGGTTCCAACAAAAGCCAACATTGCTGCAGGTTTTTTCATGCGGCACTCCAAGGTTGCATTGAGTTTGGCAAAGTAGCCATAATGGGGCGCCTGTGCAATATAAACATGGCGAAACACGTGTTAATGATTACGGCGCCAGAGTGGGGAATATTTATCACGAAAAACCATGGAAGAAGTAACCACAATTATTGCGAAGCCGACCAAAGCGATCATTTGGATCGGCTTCGCATTGGCGGCATTGCTTGGCGTTTTTGCAGGCTACGCCAATTATGCTCATGTAATGTCTGGATACTCCTCTGGGGAGGCGCCGCAAAGTCTTAATTTTGAAGTAATGCTTACCGTGCTTTTGTGGTTCGCTTTTTCTTTCCTGCCTTTTGTCGGACTCGCAGGTATAACGGAACTGGCTATACGCATTTGGAAACATCTTCAAAGGCGGAAAGCGACTAATTGATTTTTTCCACCATGGGAAAAATTAAAAAACGCCCGATAATCCTTTTTGACAAGGCGCGCGCCCAGGGCGTGGAGGCGCTCTATCAGCAGTAAGCCGACTCCCCGCCAAAACCTTGAGGGCGCGCGCGAAGGCCTGTGAAAATATCCGACGAAGATTATTCCTCCACCCGTGGCGCCATGGAGGGTATGCTGAAATACGGCGACAACGGCGCTCTGCCCGACCTGTACGCCGACTCCATCCGCGACGGCGAGAAGAAAGACGATTGGAATATCGCGCATCCATTTCCCCTTTGGATGACCGAACGGCGCCAAAGTTTTCGAAAAATCAACCCAACAACTTAATCAACCACAACCAAAGATAAGGAGAACGGTAATGGCTCTCAGCAGCATTGCTTTGTGTTCGCGCGCGCTCTTGAAGATCGGCGCCAACACCATCGCCTCATTTGATGAGGGAACCGCCGAGGCGGAAGTGGCGTCCAACCTCTATCCGTCCACCCGCGACGGGCTTCTTTCCGCCCATCCGTGGAGCTTCGCCACCGGGCAGGCGACTTTGCCCAAACTGGCGAGCGCGCCGGTGGCCGATTACGATTACGCCTATCAACTGCCGGCGGATTTCTTAAGGGTTTTGTCCGCCGGGATCACCGGGCGGGGCCGTGGCGTCGAGTATCGCATCGAAGAGCGCAGACTCCACACCAACACCGACGGCGTGGCGCTCACCTACATCTTTCGGCCCGATGAAATGGCGATGCCCGCCTTCTTCGACCAAACGCTCATTGCGCGCCTGTCGGCCGAGTTCTGCATTCCCATAACCGAAAACACGAGCCGCGCGGAAGCTCTCCTCAAGCAGGCCGAGCACGAATTCCGCCGCGCCAAGATGATCGACGCGCAACAGGATTCGCCGGGCCGGATCGAGGACTTCACGCTAACGGAGGTGCGAAAATAATGTCTAGAATCAACCTAATAAAAAACAGTTTCACCTCCGGTGAAATCTCGCCAAGTCTCCTTGGGCGGGGGGATCTCAAGGCCTACGAAAACGGCGCCTCCAAACTGCGCAACGTCTTCGTCCATTCAACCGGCGGCCTAAGCCGCAGGTCTGGTCTGCGTTTCGTGGATACGGCGCGTGGCGACGGCCGGCTGATCGCTTTCGAATTCAATACCGAGCAGGTCTACCTGATGGTCTTCACCGATCAATACGTGGACGTATACCGGGATGACGTGAACGTCGCCAATTTCCCCACGCCCTGGACTCTCCAACAGGTAGGCCAAATCAATTGGGCGCAAAGCGCCGACACGCTGTTCATTGTGCACCCTGATGAGCAGCCGAAAAAAATCACGCGCACTTCAGACGTCAGCTGGAGCATTTTAGACTGGTTATTTGTCGAAACGGACACAAGGATATTTCAGCCCCTCCATAAATTCGCCGACAACGAAGTAACGCTGACGCCAAGCGGCACGTCAGGCGCCATTTCCCTTACCGCTTCTGTCGATGTTTTCCAGTCAAATCACGCAGGCGTTCGCATGCGGCTGGAAAACAAGGAGGTGATTATCACCGGCTACACGTCTCCCACCCAAGTTTCCGCAACTGTCAAGGAGACATTAACGTCAACGAACGCCACCAAAAATTGGGAGGAACAATCCTTTTCGGCGGTTCGTGGATGGCCGGCTTCGGTAAGCTTTCATCAAGATAGAATGGTGATCGGCGGGTCGCGTGATCTGCCCAACCGGCTGTGGTTCTCAAAGTCCTCGGATTTATTCAATTTCGATCTGGGCGCAGGGCTTGACGACGAGAGCATCGAATTCGCCATATTGTCGGATCAGGTCAACGCCATCCGAGCGGTTTTCTCCAGCCGTCACTTGCAAATCCTCACATCGGGCGCCGAATGGAAGGTGTCCGGCGACCCCATAACGCCGAGCACCGTTCAACTCAATCGCCAGACTCGCATAGGCTCGCCGTTGGATCGGTCCGTGCCGCCCAAGGATGTGGACGGGGCGACTCTTTTCGTCCCCCGCAATGGGCCAGAACTGCGCGAATTTCTTTATACCGAAGGCGAACAAGCGTACCAGGCGACGGACCTGGCCATGCTGGCCCACCACATGATCAACAATCCAGTGGATCAGGATTTCAACAATTCGAAACGCCTGTTTCATATGGTCATGGGCGACGGCTCCCTGGCGTCCTTGACTATCTACCGCGCCGAGGACGTTAACGGATGGACCCTACAGGACACCGACGGGTTTTTTCGCTCCTTGGCGATGGCCGGTGACGACAGTTACGTGCTGATGGAACGAAACGGCTCGTTCTTTGTCGAGGTTTTTGATGCGGCCTATAACGTGGATTCCGGCCTTATCAGCACGGACGCCACGCCAAAGACCACATGGAGCGGGCTGGACCATCTGGAAGGGAAAACCGTGAAGGTGGTGGCCGATGGCGCGCTGCGCGCCGACAAAGTCGTCGCCAGCGGCTCCGTCGAGCTGGATGAACCGGCGTCAACCGTCCAGATCGGCCTTGGGTTCACGCACATTATCGAGCCCTTGCCGCCGGCGGAGCAAACGGGCCGCGGCAACACCCAAGGAGGCAGGGTGCGCCCCATTGAGATTACCTTCCGCCTACAGAATACGGCGGTTCTTCGCCTAGATACCGGCAAGGGGTTCGTCGACGTTCCATTCAAACGTTTTGGCGACAACGTCCTCGATTCGCCGCCAACCGCTTTTACCGGCGACAAATCAGTCAAGGTGCTGGGGTGGAAGAAGGAGTCCACGGAACCCCTTTGGCGCATTGA
>CAJXGZ010000007.1 GCA_913053795.1 uncultured Rhodospirillales bacterium
GCCCTGGGAAAAAAGATCAAGCGCGCTAAACGGGGCGGCTCTTTTAGTCAATACGACGACCTTGGGCATGACTGGCAAGCCGCCGCTTGAATTGGATATTTTCAGACTACCGGCGAAAGCCGTCGTCAATGATATCGTTTACTCTCCTTTGCTAACGCCGTTGCTCAAAAAAGCGATGAAACATGGAAACGTGGTTGTGGATGGGCTTGGAATGCTGCTGCACCAAGCGCGACCGGGGTTTACCGCTTGGTTTGGTGTACAGCCGCAAGTAACGCCCGAGTTACGCTCTCACGTTTTGCGCGGCTTGGACTAGATTCGTGGTCATCTTGGGTCTTACCGGTTCTATCGGCATGGGGAAGAGCACTGTTTCCCGCACCTTTCAACGTCTGGGCGTTCCGGTGCATGATGCTGATAAAACTGTCCACAAGCTCCTTTCCGAAAATAGGGAAGTCATCCAGGCGATTGAGGCGGCGTTTCCGGGAGTAGTGAAAAATGGCGGCGTCGATCGCCAAGCCCTGGCTAACCGAGTTATCGGAAATAACTTGGATTGTAATCGCCTTGAAGGCATCCTTCACCCACTGGTGCGCGTGAGCGAAAAACACTTTTTGTTTAGGGCGGCAATGAAAAAAGAGCCACTCGTGGTGCTTGATATTCCATTATTATTTGAAACCAACGCTGAAGAACGCTGTGGTGCGGTGGTTGTTGCTTCAGCGCCGGCCTTTGTGCAAGAAGCGAGAGTTCTCAGCCGGCCCGGCATGACTCGTGAGCGTTTTGAGTTCTTTCTCTCACGCCAAACGTCAAACGCCGAAAAACGCCGAAGGGCCGATTTTATTGTTGAAACGGGTTTAGGCCTCGCCTTCAGCTTGCGCACCGTAAAGAAGATTGTCAAAGTAGCGATGCAAATTGGTGAAACAAATTTATCGCCTGAACACATTGGTCGCCATACGTGAAGGAAACGCCATGCGCGAAATTGTCCTTGATACGGAAACGACCGGGCTAAATCATGGCGGCGGAGACCGTATCGTAGAAATTGGTTGTGTTGAGCTGCTTAATCATATGGTGACGGGACAAACCTTCCATACTTTTGTGAATCCAGAACGAGATATGCCAGAGGGCGCTTTCAGGGTGCATGGGCTGTCGGAAGAATTTTTATCCAAGCATTCAATTTTCAGCGATATCGTTGACGAATTCATAGATTTTCTAGGCGATTCAACGCTGGTTATACACAATGCTGAATTTGATATGGGGTTTATAAACGCCGAGTTTAAGCGCCTCGGGCGAGAAGAACTGTCTCTTGAGCGGGCCATTGACACCGTAAAAATGGCGCGGCGAAAATTTCCTGGAGCCCAGGCCAGTCTGGACGCTCTATGCCGCCGCTTCAATATTGATCTTAGCGATCGTCAACAGCATGGCGCTCTTAAGGACGCCCGCCTGCTAGCCGATGTTTATTTAGAGCTTACCGGCGGTCGCCAGCCCGACCTTAAGCTTGCCGCAATGGAGCAATCCGTTGACGAACGTAAAATCAAGCATAAACAACGTTCACCACGGATTCATTCACCAAACTCCGAAGAAAAAGCGGCCCACGAAAGATTTCTCGAAAAAATGGCCGCTCCCATTTGGAATGTATGATAGCGACTTAGAGCATTTCCGGACCAAATTGACCCATTCCGTCAGAGCAATTTTGGTTCATGGCAAGGAAAGGGCCGCCAGGCGTAGTTCGTCTACGGCCAAGGCGCTTGACGCAGCCATGGGCCGAAAGGGCCTGTCGGAATGGGTCAATTTGGTCCGGAAATGCTCTAATTTACAGATGCAGAACGATCCGCCTGCGTGGCCGCCGGATGTCTCTTTTTGAACATATCAACAAAATCCACCGGACTCAGCATAAGGGGCGGAAAACCTCCGTCACGCGATGAATCAGCAATGATGTTCCTGGCGAACGGAAACAAAAGGCGCGGGCATTCGATCAACAAAACAGCCTGGATATGTTCTGACGGTACGTTGATTGTAAAGACGCCGCAATAGACAAGCTCCTGAATAAAAGCGATTTTATCACCAACTTTGCATTCCGATGTTATGTGCAAAGTAACCTCGAAGATGTTCTCGTTAAGAGGCTGCGCACGAACATCAATGTTGATGGAAATGTCCGGTTGCTGCTTCTGCATATCCGTAAAAATTTCTGGCGCGCTCGGCGCCTCGAAAGAAAGATCCTTAATGTATTGAGCATTGATCAAAACCGGCGGCGACGCCTCGCCGCCTGGAGCTAGGTTGGGCTCATTTTTAATTTCAGCTTGTTTGGGAGTTTTGGTTGTCTTCTTGTTCGCCGGTTTCGCGCTCGCCGCCTTGCGCGTGGCTGTTTTGGCCGGCGGTTTCTTGGGTTTATCCGTCATGTCTCTCCTCCCAATTTACATGCAACCAGTGAGCTAACATGGAAACATCTTAAGTGACAACATGTTAGAATTTCTAGGACTCATTCATCTCAACGATATTATGGCGTTGATGGTGGCAATTTAGTTTTTTTAATGTCTTCGTCTTGAGCCGAATTCTCGGAATGAACTTCGTGAAACTCCCCCTCGATTACCGTTCCTTCACTTCTAAATTCACGATTGACGTCGGCCTGCATGTCGATGCGTCCTGAAGCGATTAAATATTTCCCAATAGCCCTTCCCAGTATCGAGCGAAATGCCGGGACAAATAAAAGAAGCCCCACGGCATCGGTTACAAATCCAGGCGTTAGAAGCAAAGCGCCCGCCAATAGAAGGCATAAACCATCAAAAACCTCTTTCACAGGTAAACGATTTTGCTCCAAACTTTTTTGAACATTAAACAGGGTCGCCATTCCCTGCCAGCGAAGCAACGCCGTTCCAATTAAGGCGGTTAAAATAATTACGCCGACGGTGGGCCATAAACCAATACGCCCGCCAACCTCGATAAAAACAGCGATTTCGGCGATTGGCGTCAGGATCAACCCAAGAAAAAGTAAGAGAGCCATGCTTGCTCAATTCGCCAAGAAGGCATATCTAAATATCAAAGATGAAGAATCTCTTTATGGCGTGAAGAGAATTGCTAATCTCATTCCTATACGTTTATAACATCCGGTTGTTACAGTATGATAGAATTCTTTAACATTCGCCACCTGGGCCACGACACGGCAGGTCGCTCTCTTGTGTGTATAAAATTATATCTGGAAAACTTGGTTGTCCGGCCAAGAAATTCCATGGGTCATAAGCCATGAATGAAGGCTTTCAAATAATCGACATTATTTTTTTCGCTATGATCGCCGCATTCCTCGTGCTGCGCCTTCGTAGCGTGCTTGGCCGTCGAGATGGCCATGAAAGCGGCCACAACGATAATTTTTCGTCCTTGGGTTCAGATAAGAAAGATAAAAACAATGTGGTTCAGCTTTCGAACCATAATACGCCCGGCGATGATGAAGAATTTATCCAAGAAGACGCTAAAGAAGCGAATCCTCTTCTTCAAGGTTTTTCAGATATTAAAAAGATTGATAGCCACTTTGATCCGGATGAAGTTGTTTCCGGATCACAGATTGCGTTTGAAATGATCCTCGGCGCATATTCCGAGGGGGACACCAAAACGCTAAAACCTTTGCTTAACCCTGAAGTCTTTAGCAATTTCGCCCAATCCATAAAGGATCGAGAACAAGCCGGCGAGACCCTTGAGGAAACACTTGTCGGCATTAAAAAAGCTGAAGCCGTAGAAGCTTATATGGAGGGCTCCATCGCCAATATAACAGTCAAATTCGTTAGTGATCAGATCAATGCGGTTCGTGATGAGTCTGGCGAAGTCATAGACGGCAACCCTGATTATATCGCCGAGATAACGGATTTTTGGACTTTCGCTCGTGACACCAAATCCCGTGACCCTAACTGGTTGCTGGTTGCCACCCGTAGTCTTGATTAAAAATTTTCTGGCATTAATTATCGCCGCTATTCTTGCCGCATGCGCCCCTGTTGCGGTCCCCACATCCACAATACCTTCACCCAAACTTGAGGCCAAAAGGATACTAAGCCGAACAACTTTCAGCATGCTTCCTGGCTGGACGGAAGATCGCCACACCGCTGCGCTTCCAGCGTTTGTCCTCTCTTGCGCAAAGCTAGACTCATTGCCGGGCAACCATAAGCTCGGCGCGGGAAGTCTGGGGGGCTCTGTAGCGGATTGGAAAAATGTTTGCGCCGCCGCCGGTCAAGTTCCTTCGCGAAACGCCAGGGCGATCCGTTCCTTTTTTGAAACGTGGTTCGTCCCTTACCTGGTGACGAACAATGGTGATCCGGAAGGTCTGTTCACCGGTTATTATGAAGCTGAACTTAACGGCGCATGGTCTAGGCGCGGCCGATACCAAACGCCCATTTACGCACCGCCTCCCGATATTGTTTCCGTTGACTTAGGCAAATTTCGAAACGAGTGGAAAGGCAACAGCATTTCCGGTCGCGTCGTTGGCTCCAGGCTTACCCCCCTGGAGACTCGAGCCGAGATAGAAAAGGGGGCGCTTGCCGGCAAGGGACTTGAAATTGTTTGGGTGGACGATCCTGTTGAAGCGTTCTTTCTCCATATCCAGGGCTCCGGGCGTGTGGTCATGGAAAACGGCGAAGTGTTGCGCCTTGGTTTTGCCGGGCGAAATGGCCATGCCTATATGTCCATCGGCCGCGAACTTGTGAAAAGCGGAGCGATTCCCAAGAAAAAAATCTCCATGCAAACCATCCACGCCTGGCTGCGCGCCCACCCAAAGAAAGGCGCGGCGCTTATGGCCCGCAATCCTTCCTACATTTTTTTCAGAGTCATTAAGGGAAAAGGCCCAATCGGCGCTCAAGGCGTGGCGTTGACGCCAGGCCGCAGCCTTGCCGTTGACAAACGTTTTGTGCCTTTTGGAATGCCGGTTTGGTTGGACACCACCGATCCGTTGAATCCGAAAATGCCTTTGCGACGGTTGACCATCGCTCAGGACGCCGGCAGCGCCATAAAGGGACCGGTGCGCGGCGACTTGTTTTGGGGTTATGGGGCGGGCGCCGCGGCAAAGGCGGGGGCCATGAAGCAAATAGGACGCTACTACCTACTGATACCAAAAAATCTAGCTTTATGATGAAGAAAAAACAGAGTAAAAAAAATGCGCCGCTCAGCAACGGAAGATCCTTGAATCCTGATGAGGCCGCACTTTGGAAGTCAGTGACAGATAATGTAAAGCCGCTTTCTAATCATATAAAAACCATAAAACAACCAACGCCCGCACAGACGATTACACCGACGATGGCGAAAGAAATAAAGCGCCCGACGAATTATCATAATTCCATCAATGAAATACCGCCTAAATCTGATTGGCGCACCGCCAGAAATCTTAGGAAAGGCAAAATATCCGTCGAGGCGCGCCTTGATCTGCACGGCATGATTCAAAGCGAGGCGCATAAAGCGTTGTCCGGTTTTATAAATTCATCTCATGAAACGGGCCGACGCTATGTGTTGGTTATTACCGGCAAGGGAAGAGGCGGCGTCTCGAGCGGAGTCTTGCGTTCAATGACGCCGAGGTGGCTTAATCAGTCCCCCAATCGCGACAAGATCATCAGTTATACGCAAGCGGCCCCACGAGATGGCGGCGAAGGCGCACTATATATACTTCTGAAAAAAAAACGAAAATGTTAAAAAGGCCGCAATAAAGAAAAGCGACAACGGCTTTTTACAAAATAAACTTCCTCAAATCAGAATCCTTGGCCAGCGCGCTAACCTTGTCTTGCACATAACCGGCATCAATGGTCAGGGATTCGCCGCTTCGTTCCGAGGCGGTGAAGCTGATCTCCTCGACGAGCTTTTCCATGACCGTTTGCAAGCGTCTGGCGCCGATGTTTTCTACGCTGCTGTTGATTTCGGCGGACAGGTCGGCAATTTCGTTAATGGCGTCTTCGGTAAATTCCAGGGATACGTCCTCAACGCCCATTAGCGCCGTGTATTGCTTTATCAGGCTGGCTTCCGGTTCGGTGAGAATGCGCACGAAGTCATCCCGGGTTAGCGCCTTCAACCCAACGCGAATGGGTAGCCGTCCCTGCAATTCCGGCAGCATGTCCGAGGGTTTGGCTAAATGAAACGATCCGGAGGCGATAAACAGAATATGATCGGTTTTTACGGCGCCTCGCTTGGTCGCCACCGTTGTGCCTTCGATCAAGGGCAACAAATCGCGCTGCACCCCTTCGCGGCTGACGTCAATGCCGGTTCGTTCGGAGCGTCCTGTGATTTTGTCGATTTCATCAAGAAAAACGATGCCGTTGTTTTCAACCTCATTAATCGCTTCGCGGACCAATTTGTCCTCATCCAATAACTTGTCGGCCTCCTCGGCGCACAAAACTTCATAAGATTCCCCGACAGCCATCCGCTTAGGCTTCATGGGGGTTTGTCCAAAGGCCTTTCCCATGATTTCGTTGAGGTTGATCATACCGACCTGTGAGCCCGGCATGCCGGGGATATCGATGGTGGGCATGCCGAGCGAACCTGAATCGGCGACGGGAATTTCAATTTCCTTGTCGTCAAGTTTTCCTTCACGCAGTTTTTTTTGAAATTTCCTCCGAGTGTCCTTGCTGGCCCCTTCGCCGACCAAAGCGTCGAGCACCCTTTTCTCGGCAAGAAGCTCCGCTTTCGCCGCCACTTGTTTTCGCATGCGTTCACTGGACATATGAATGGAAATTTCCAACAGATCGCGAATAATCTGCTCCACATCGCGGCCAACGTACCCGACTTCGGTAAACTTAGTGGCTTCCACTTTAATGAAGGGCGCTTGAGCAAGGTTGGCGAGACGGCGCGCAATTTCCGTCTTGCCGACGCCGGTGGGACCGATCATCAGAATATTTTTCGGCAGAACCTCTTCGCGCATGGCGGCGGCGAGTACGGCGAAGCATGGCACAAAGCGGGAACCAAGCTCCAGAAACAAAACGTCTTTGACGATTTCATCGCCGCTGCGCAGTGGCTCATCGACCTGTACGCGCCGCCAGCGATTGCGCAAGGCAATGGCAACCGCCCTCTTGGCGTCTTTCTGGCCGACAATATAACGGTCAAGTTCGGAAACGATTTCGCGTGGCGTAAAGCTGGTTAATGTATTTTCGTTCATAGGGATTCGATGGTAATGTTGGTGTTGGTGTAGACGCAGATTCCAGCGGCGATCTCCATCGCCTTGCGGGCGATGGCTTCGGCGTCCAGATTTTTTTGATCGAACAAGGCGCGCGCCGCCGCCAGCGCATAATTACCCCCCGAACCGATGCCGATCAATCCGTCTTCTGGTTCAAGTACGTCACCGGTGCCGGTAAGCACCAGCGATACGTCCTTGTCGGCTACAGCCATCATCGCCTCTAGGCGGCGCAAATAACGATCCGTGCGCCAGTCCTTGGCCATCTCAACGCAGGAACGGGTTAACTGTCCGGGATATTGCTCCAGCTTGCCTTCTAGGCGCTCGAAGAGAGTGAAGGCGTCGGCGGTCGCCCCGGCAAAGCCGGCGATCACCGCGTCGCCGCCAAGTCGTCGCACCTTTATTGCATTGGCCTTGATCACGGTGTCCCCAAGACTGACCTGACCATCGCCGACAATAACCACCTTATTCCCTTTTCGAACCGACAGAATGGTGGTGCCGAGCCAACTTCGTTCTTTATCCATCGTCATGATTGCCTGAACCGTTGAAAAAAAAGTCCTACGCGAGAAACAAACTATACCCGAGGAAATGGGATTGTGAAGCCTTGCAATCAAGGGCGCTCCACAATATTGCGTAGGGCTGGAGGTTTTTTCGGCATCCTGTTACAAAGTGAATCGAAATTCCTCGGAGGAGGCCGCCATGCGTAAGGCTAGCGTCGAACGCAATACGAATGAGACGAAAATCAAGGTCGCGGTAAACCTGGACGGCGCGGGAATCTATAATATTTCCACGGGCGTCGGTTTTCTGGATCATATGTTGGAGCAGCTTTCGCGGCACAGTCTGATTGACCTGGATGTGTCGGCGGAGGGCGACCTGCACATCGATTCTCATCACACCACGGAGGATGCCGGAATCGCCATCGGCGAGGCGGTTTCCAAGGCTTTAGGCGAACGCAAGGGAATCGCCCGCTATGGCGGCGCCATGGCCCCCATGGACGAAGCTTTGACGCGGGTGGCTCTGGACGCCTCCATGCGCCCTTATTTGGTTTGGAGGGTTGAGTTCGTGCGCGACAAACTGGGTGAAATGGATACTGAGCTGTTTAAGGAATGGTTCCAGGCGTTCGCCCAGGCTGCTGGGATTACGCTGCATGTGGAAACCTTATACGGGGACAACAACCACCATATCGTTGAGTCTTGTTTCAAGGGGCTGGCCCGCGCCTTGCGGCAAGCGATTGAAATTGATCCCCGCAAGCCCCATGAGGCGCCTTCCACCAAGGGCGTCCTTGGCGGCTCTCTGTGATTTCGCCGTGCAAATTTACACCGTCTATTTAAAGCGGAATGGCTTTTTCCCAGACTTTGTCTTGGTGAAGGAAGGATTTTGCTGGCCGGGTTTCTTCTTTTCGGCGTTTTGGGCTCTTTGGAGGCGTTTATGGATTGTGGCGTTGGCCCTGTTCGCCGCTAATATAGTCGCCAGTTTGATGTCGTTCATACTGGGCCTGAACCCTCTGGCCCAAGGCGCCGCGTCTTTAGGCCTCGCAATGGGGGTTGGATTTATCGCCAACGATCTTAGGCGCTGGACCCTGGAGCGCTGCGGGTATGTCATTGAGGGCGTGGTGTCTGGGAAAAACTGCGACGCCGCGGAGCGGCGGTTTCTCGACGCGGCGCCGGAGTTGGCCGCTGAATTTGCGTTGGAAACGGGTCCGTGAATGTTGCTGTTATAGATTATGGCTCAGGCAACCTGCGCTCCGCCGCCAAGGCTTTTGAGCGCGCCTCTTCGATGGCGGATCTGGAATCTAAGGTCATTGTCACCAGCCAAGCTTCTGATTTGAGCGCGGCCAGCCATATTGTGCTGCCTGGCGTCGGCGCTTTCGCCGACTGTAAAAAAGGGCTGGAGTCCTTGGATGGCGTGATTGAGGCCCTAGAGCGCGCAGTGATTAAAGACGCCAAGCCGTTCCTTGGCATTTGCGTCGGCATGCAGCTAATGGCCTCCACGGGACTTGAGTATGGAAGACACGATGGCTTGGGGTGGATTGATGGCGAGGTGGCGCCGCTTCAGTGTTCAGACCAGACATTAAAAATCCCCCACATGGGATGGAACGAATTAATGTTTTCCACCAGTCACCCTTTCCTGAATGGGATTGTTCAGGGCTCCCATGTTTATTTCGTCCATAGTTATGGGGTTGTTCCCAAGGATGAATCGCATGTTTTGGCGCGGGTTAATTACGGAGGCGTAATAAATGCGGTTATCGGCCGCGACAATATGATCGGCGTTCAATTTCACCCGGAAAAGAGTCAAGCCGTGGGCCTTCATTTGATCTCCAATTTCCTGAAGTGGCGGCCCTAATGATCTTTTTCCCCGCCATAGATCTTAAAGACGGCCAATGCGTGCGATTGGTCCGTGGCGACATGGAGCAGGCGACGGTGTTTAACGATGATCCTGGCGGACAGGCCGGCATTTTTTCCGCCGCCGGATGCCAGTGGCTGCATGTGGTTGATCTTAACGGGGCCTTCGAGGGTCAGCCGGTTAACGGCGCGGCGGTGGAATCCATCCTTGTGTCGGCGAATATGAAAATACAGCTTGGCGGCGGCATCCGTAACCTGGAAACCGTGGATTACTGGCTGGCGAAGGGAATAAGCCGAGTCATTTTGGGCACGGCGGCCTTGCGCGACCCTGATTTGGTCAAGGAAGCCTGCCGTCTTCATCCCGGCTGCGTGGCCGTTGGCATTGACGCCTGGGAGGGGTTGGTCGCCGTTGAGGGCTGGGCCGAGGTCTCAGAGATGAAAGCGCTTGATCTGGCTCTGAGGTTTGAGGACGCCGGCGTGGCGGCCATCATTTACACGGATATTGGCCGCGACGGCGCCATGGAAGGCCCCAATATCGCCGCAACCGTGGCCCTGGCCAAGGCTGTTTCGACGCCAGTCATCGCCTCCGGCGGCGTATCCTCCATGGGTGATTTAAGGAAACTCAAGGATGAGGCGGCCATCATCGAAGGCGTGATCTGCGGTCGATCCGTTTACGACGGCCGCGTCGATCCTAACGCCGCCGTGAAGCTTTTGGGGGAGGCATGCTGAAGGTCAGGATTATTCCCTGCCTGGATGTTGATAAGGGCCGGGTCGTCAAGGGCGTGAACTTCGTTGATCTTGTGGACGCCGGCGATCCGGTGGAGCAGGCGCGCATCTATGATCGGGAAGGGGCCGATGAGCTGACCTTCCTGGATATCACCGCCAGCCACGAGGATCGCGAAACCATTTTTGACGTTGTGCGGCACACCGCCGAGGAATGCTTTATGCCGTTAACCGTGGGCGGCGGCGTACGCGTCTTGGATGACATCCGCAAGCTTTTGCTTGCCGGCGCTGACAAGGCGGCCATCAACACGGCGGCGGTGAAGCGGCCTGAATTCGTGCGTGAAGCGGCGCTAAAATTCGGAAGCCAATGTATTGTTGTTTCCATTGACGCCAAGACAGTCGGTGATGGACGGCATGAAATCTTTACCCATGGCGGCCGCAATCCAACCGGAATTGACGCCGTTCAGTGGGCGAAGCGCATGACCGAGTATGGGGCCGGCGAAATATTGCTAACCTCCATGGATCGGGATGGCACCAAGATTGGCTTCAACCTGCCCCTGACTCGCGCTATTTCCGACGCAGTGCCGATTCCCGTGATCGCATCTGGAGGTGTCGGCGAACTCGATCATTTGGTTGAAGGCGTCATTGAAGGTCATGCGTCGGCGGTTTTAGCGGCCTCGATTTTTCATTTTGGAACCTATACGATCGGCCAAGCCAAGGCCCACATGAAAGCGGCGGGCGTGCCCGTTCGCGAAGACCCAAAAACATAGAGCCGAACATGGCGAAAAAATCAATCGATAGCGCTGTTCTGGAGCGCCTGTTTGAGAAGATCAAGAGCCACCGCAAGGGCGATCCAAAGACGTCGTACTCAGCCAAACTATTCGCCAAGGGACGCGGAAAAATCACCCAAAAACTCGGCGAGGAGGCGGTGGAAACAATCATTGCGGCGCTGGAAGGGTCTTCCAAGGAGGTGGCGGCGGAAAGCGCCGACATGCTCTATCATCTTTTGGCCCTATGGGTTGAGACCGGCGTTAAGCCCGGGGATGTATGGTCGGAGCTGGCGCGGCGCGAGGGCGTCTCGGGCTTGGACGAGAAGAAGTCAAGATCAAAGAACTGATTTCGTCTCATCACAATCGCCTCTAGTTGTTCGGATAGGCTCTTAGGAAAAAACAATGGCTTACGATTCAGAAAACATCTTCGCCAAAATTCTTCGTGGCGAAATTCCCTGCAATAAAGTTTTCGAGGATGATTTCGCGTTCGCCTTTCATGACATAAACCCGCAGGCGCCAACGCATGTGCTGGTGATTCCCAAGGGGGCGTATGTGTCCATGGATGATTTTTCGGCCAACGCCCCTGAAAAGGAAGCCGCCGGTTTCTGGCGGGCGGTCGGCAGCGTGGCGCGCGAACAGGGCGTTACCGGCGCCGGCTATCGCATCCTCGCCAATCATGGGCGCGACGCCAATCAGGAGGTCCCGCACTTTCATGTCCATATTTTCGCCGGACGCAACCTGGGCCCGATGCTGGCGCGTTAAATCGGCGACTCCATAAGGATGGCGCTTTGTCCCGGCACGATTCGGCGGTACGAGAGGGCCTCGGCGATGTGGATGCGCTTGACGTCGGCGCATTCATCAAGGTCGGCAATGGTGCGCGCCACTCTCAACACTCTATGATAGCCCCTGGCGGAAAGCCGCATACGCTCCGCGGCCTCCGTTAACAGCCGCCGTCCGCCCTCGTCAGGCGCCGCCACGTCCTCCAGCAGTTTGCCGTCCGCCTCGGCGTTGGTGCGAATGGGTGGATTAGCGTCCAAGACTGCATAACGGTCCTTTTGCTTGGCTCGCGCCGTTTCGATTCTGATTGCAATTTTCGATGAGCTCTCCGCGGGGGGCGGCGCGGACATGTCCGCGGGGTTGACGGCCGGCACCTCCACATGCAGATCGATGCGGTCGAACAGGGGGCCGGAAATTTTTGATTGGTAATCCCGCACGCACTTTGGAAAGCGGGCGCAGGCAAGCGTTTCATCATTGGGATTGCCGCAACGGCAAGGGTTCATGGCCGCCACAAGTTGAATGCGCGCGGGATAGGTGACGTGGGCGTTGGCCCTGGCTACGGAAATCCGGCCTGTTTCCAGGGGCTGCCGCAACGCTTCCAGCGCGCCACGTTGAAATTCCGGCAATTCGTCAAGAAACAATACGCCCAGGTGAGCCAATGACGCCTCGCCTGGCCGCGCCTTGGCTCCACCGCCGACAAGAGCGGCGACGGAGGCCGAATGATGCGGATCTCGAAAGGGCCGCCAACTAATGAGACCGTCCCTGCCAAGCCCCCCGGAAAGACTATGAATCATGCTAACCTCTAAGGCTTCGGATGGATCCAGGGCCGGCAGCAGACCCGGCAAGCGCGCCGCCAGCATGGACTTGCCGGCTCCCGGCGGCCCCACCATCAAAAGGTTATGGCCGCCGGCGGCGGCGATTTCCAGGGCGCGTTTGGCGCTTTCCTGACCTTTTATCTCGGATAAATCAGGGTATGACGGCCGTTCCGCGGATAACGTCGCCCCAGGAGGCGTTAAGGCTTGCGTGCCTTTAAAGTGATTAATTAAAGAAATTAGATTCAGCGGCGCCAGAATTTCCAGTTCACCCGCCCACGCGGCCTCGCCGCCCTGCGCCGCCGGGCAGATAAGGCCCAATGCGCGTTGATTGGCGTGGATGGCCGCGCAAAGGACGCCCGCCACGGGGGCCAGCGCACCGTCCAGGCCGAGCTCGCCAAGCGCCATATAGCCCGCGATGTCATCGGCGGGAAGAACACCCATCGCCGCCAGCAGACCAAGAGCGATAGGCAGATCAAAGTGGCTGCCCTCCTTGGTGATGTCAGCGGGAGACAAGTTGATGATAATGCGCTTTGGCGGCAGCGATAAACCCATGGCGGTAAGCGCCGCGCGCACGCGTTCACGGCTTTCGGCGACCGCCTTGTCGGGAAGCCCAACAATGTTGAACGCCGGAAGGCCTGAAGACATCTGCACCTGGACATCAACGTCCATCGCCTCAAAGCCCTGAAACGCCACTGTATTAATACGTGCGACCAAGAGTTGAACGCCCCCCTTTCACTTCGCCGATATTAAGGAAGCGAAGGAAGAAAGCCACGCACTTTTTTAAGATGAAAGTGAAAAATTAAACCGAATCGATCCGCGCCTCTATGGCGTCCCAGATCCAAGCCTCCAGACAAACATCGTCGAAGCGGTTGATTTCCTGCAAGCCGGTCGGCGAGGTGACGTTGATTTCGGTGAGGTAGTCGCCGATGACGTCGATGCCGGCGAAAATCAAGCCACGCTCTTTAAGGCTTGGCCCAATCGTCTCACAGATTTCCCTATCACGCGCATTTAGTCCGGCCTTCAGCGGCTTGGCCCCGGCGTGCATGTTGGCGCGCGCCTCGCCTTCGGGCGGCACACGGTTGATGGCTCCGGCGGCTTCGCCGTCAATCAGGATGATGCGCTTGTCGCCCTGGCGCACCTCCGGTAAATAGGCCTGTACGATAACGGGCTCTCTCTGAAAGGCGGTAAACATCTCGAGGAGGGCGTTCAGGTTCTCACCCTCAGGCGGAACGTGAAAAACGCCGGCGCCGCCATTGCCAAACAAAGGCTTGACGATGATGTCCTTATGCTCGGCCCTAAAGGCGGCGATTTGATCGCGGTCGGATGCGATGAGGGTGGGCGGCATTAAATCAGGAAATTGTGTAACGAAAAGCTTTTCCGGGGCGTTACGCACCTGCGCCGGGTCATTGACGACAAGCGTCTTCGGGTGAACATGCTCCAATAAATGGGTGGCGGTGATATAGGCCATATCGAAAGGCGGATCCTGGCGCATGAGCACAATATCAACGTTAGCCAGATCTATGTTCTCAGGCGCCCCAAAAGTAAAATGATCATTCTTCGCCCGGCGCACTTCAAGGGCCTTCGCCCGCGCCAGCACTTTTCCCTGGGCGAATGTAAGATCGCTGGAGAGGTAGTGGTAAAGGGCGTGCCCGCGCCGTTGCGCCTCCAGCGCCAGGACAAAGGTGCTGTCCGCATCAATATCGACGCTTTCCATTGGGTCCATTTGGATGGCGACCTTTAGCCCCATGTCATTGCTCCTTGATTGTTCCGGCGCCAAAGCTGCTTAATCAGGTGAGGCGGCCACGTAATTCTTGCAATAAAATAGATGTACGGAGCCTTGCGGCGTCTGTGGCGTTAAGCCGCAGGTACTCCTCCAGCGCCGCAACAGATTCATGCACATTGTCAAGGCGGGCGTTAAGCAGGCCCGCCTCACGCCATAACGACGCCTCGCCGGGAGCGAAAAACAGCATGGTTTCAATGGTATGAAGCGCCTCTTCAAACCGCTTTGCGTGGATCAGGCGGAACTTAATATTGTTCTGGAGCCGCAATAAAATTCCACGATTATCCAGATCCTCATAATGAGCTGGCTTTATTTCGGCTTGGTTTCCATAAACGGCCTTGAATATTTCGCGCATATCCTTTGGCGTCACAACACGACCACCGCCAAAGGGGTCAATTATAATGCGTTCGCCCCCATTTTCCAGGCGCACGAGAAAGCGGGCGGGAAAATCAAGACCCGAAACAAACCACCCAAGAGTGCGCGCCGCGTGGATGTAAATAATGCCTAATGCTACGGGAATTCCATTGCGGCGGTCGATCACGCGCATCAAGTTGGCGCTGTCGGAATCCTCGAAAGCGTCATCAGCTCCCTTGTAACCGTAGCGCTTTGCGATAATTTGGCGCAAGGCCTCAACGATTTGGGTAAGATCGCCTTTTGCGGAGCTGCTGTCTATATAGGCGCGAACTTCCTCGACGATCCTTTCGAGATGGCGTAAATAGGGCTTTTTCGCTGCGCCGGGACGTTCAATAGAGGCCAACAATAACGCTGATTCCACAAGATTAATATTTTCGTCCGCCAATTCGCCAAGTTGGGTTAGCTGGGATCGTATGTTGGTGGGAAGCTTCATACCCCGCCTTTCACGCGCACGTGGTTGATAACTTTTCGAACGTAATTAATATTTCGCGCATGAGAAATCACGCGCCCAAGCTCTTCCTTGCTCTGAGCGGCCCCGATTAAATAAACAACCCGCGCAATGGTTTTGATGGTGTAATTTATAGCGTAAACTTTTTTATCCAAGGTTAGTTTCGTCTTAAGCTGAGTGGAAATCCATATATCCCGCGCCTTATCCATAATGCCGCTCTCAATAGCGACCAGGATTTCGTTGATCACTTCTTTTACGCCACGAACTTCCCAGGTGAGACGCACGGCGGCGGCGCGGATCTCAGGGGTGTCGACATTGCCGGTCAGCAAAACCCGGCCCTCATAAACCTCGATGCCGGCATCGAGAAGTAGGCTGCCGTCATAATCCAACCACTTCTTGGCGATTTTTATCTTTAATTTTAAGTCGTACGCAACGTCTTCCACCCTTCGTTCCTCAAGGGCGGCAATGCCGGCGGTGGCGCCCACGCCTGTAGGCGAACAGCCATTGAGCATGGATGCCATGACAAGCAACACGGCGGCTTTGGAAAAAAATTTAAACGGCGCCCAAATCATTTGGCGTTTCTCCTCAAGGTTCCAACAAACGTAAGTTCAATAATATTTTAATTCTCTTAATCATTAGCTGAAAGGGATTGTTCAAGGGCAGGTTTATTATGACTCGCTTCTCCAGGCGTCGGCCAGGTGAATGGGCGCTCTCCATGGGCTTACAAGCATAACGTCAAAACGCATATCAAGGTTTGCGCAATCCGGATTAGATTGAATGAATGCCCCTGCGGCGCGGGCAATGCGTTGGCGTTGGCGTCTTCCTAATGCTTGCGCCGCATCCGATATGTTGCTGCGGGCCTTGACCTCGATCATGGCGATGATATCGCCACGGCGGGCGATGATGTCAATTTCGCCCACATAAACACGAAAACTCCGCTCAAGAATGCGATAACCCTTTAATCTTAGATGCCACGCGCAAAGCGCCTCGGCGAAGCGTCCGAAGCGCCAGGCTTGGCGTTTTTTGTTGGCCGCATATTTTTCAAACCGGGTCATGAAAACTTCTTTTTAAGTTCGAGGGCCCGTTCATAAAGCCGGCTCCGGGGGAGCCCGGTTTCAAAGGAAATCTTTGTGGCTGCGTCGCGCACGGAGGCGCCTCTCAAAGCCTTTCTAAGTTTATTGTCCAGATCTTCCGGCGCTATTTCGCGATTGTCTTTTTCTGGAGGCGCGACGACGATCGTCACCTCGCCCTTAGGCGCGCCCTCCGCCTTGTAATGCGCGGCAAGCTCGGACAGTGGGCCGCGTCGCACTTCCTCAAACTTTTTTGTCAGTTCCCTGCCTATGGCCGCATGGCGCGGCCCAAGAATTTCCAACATGTCAGCCAGCGCCGCGGCCAATCGTCTTGGCGACTCCATAAAAATCAGACTGGCGGGGACCGAGGCGAGCTCTCTATAGACTTTGCGCCGACCGCCGGAACGGGATGGCGGAAACCCGGCAAAAAGAAAACGATTGGTCGGAAGACCGGAAAGCACCAACGCCGTAAGCGCCGATGATGGGCCGGGCAGGGCGGTGACGAAAATGCCTTCGCTAATGCAAGCCTGGAGCAGCCCGTATCCGGGATCTGAGATCAGCGGCGTGCCGGCGTCCGAAACCAGCGCCACCGTTTCGCCATTTTTAAGTCGTTTGATGAAATCCGGGCGGACCCTGCCGGCATTATGCTCATGATAAGGTTTAAGTGGTTTGAAAACGCCATGGATGGCCAGCAACTTGGAGGTCACCCGCGTGTCCTCACAGGCGATAATGTCAGCGCTTTTCAGGATTTGGAGCGCCCTCAATGTAATGTCGCCGGCGTTGCCGATGGGGGTGGCGATCAGGTAAAGACCTGTCGTCGGCTTGTCATCGGACGGTTTACTCGCGGCGTTGCCGTGAGTAGGCTCTTTTTTGGCCCGGGATTTGAAACCTTTTGAAGGATAGTCGCCGCCCGATGACCAAGACGTTTTTTTTCTGGACGCGGTACGCTTTGGCGCCATGGCTGGCCACCGTGGTTCTGTTGATTTCCGCTTGCGAGTCTCCACGACTACCTAGCTTGTTTCAAGCCGATAAAATTAAAACCTCCCAGGCCCCCGCCAAAATCTCCACGCCGCAAGCGCCTTTACGGCCGCTTCCTGACGTTGTTGCGCCGCAGAAAAAATATGAACCGATGCGGCCCGCGCCAACCGTAAAGCAAAGTCCGCAGCCGTCGCTGAGTTCTTATCTCTACAATCGGCGGACCAAGACCAAAGGCGCCTATACGCCTATTCCAAAATCGTCAACGGTGCGCGTTGCATTACTGCTTCCTCTTTCCGGACCCAGCGCCAAGCTTGGCGCGGCCATGCAGAACGCCGCACAGCTTGCCATGTTCGCCTTTGCCGATGACCGTTTCGAGTTGTTGGTTCACGATACCCGTGGAACCCCGGAAGGCGCCATTGACGCCGTGGGCTTGGCGATCGGAGATGGCGCTTATCTAGTTCTGGGTCCATTGCTTCGGGCGTCGGTAAGGGCGGTGGCTCCGGCGGCGCGCGCAGCTAATGTAACGGTGATCGCTTTTTCAAGCGATAAATCTGTGGCGGGTCAAGGCGTTTTCACCATGGGCTTTCATCCCGAAGCAGAGGTCGAAAGGGTGGTGGCTTTTTCCCGTTCACGCGGAATCACCAGATACGCCGTTTTGGCTCCTGATGACGAGGGAGGCAGGAAAGTCGTGGACACCCTGCAAAAAGCTGCGGACTTCCATGGCGTAATGGTGAGTAGGATTGAGTACTACAATCAATATTCAAAAGACTTTTCCGGCGTCGTTCGACGGTTGGCCAATTATGATGAAAGACGAAAAGCCCTCCTTGTTCAAAAGGAGAAGCTAAAGGGAAAAAGCGACGAAATTTCCAAACGCGCCCTTGAACGCTTGGAAAAACTGCAAACTCTTGGCGATCTTCCGTTTGACGCTCTGCTGTTGGCCGATGGCGGCAAAAGGCTCCAGGCTGTCGCCGCCCTGCTGCCGTTCTATGACATTGATCCGGGAAAAATCCGCATTCTCGGCACCGGTAGATGGGATGTTCCGGGGATCGGCGCCGAGCCGGCCCTCGTCGGCGGTTGGTTCGCCGCCCCCTTGCCGAAGGCCCGCACTGAGTTCGAACGGCAGTATCAGGAAGTTTACGGTGAAAAACCACACCGCCTGGCCACGCTCGCCTATGACGCCACGGCGCTGGCGGCGGTGTTGGCGCGGGCGGAAGAGGGCGCTGATTTCAGGCCCAGCGCACTGACAATCCCCAGTGGATTTTACGGCCGGGATGGCATCTTCCGTTTTCTTAAAGACGGCTCCACGGAACGCGGCATCGCCGTTCTTAAGGTCTTGCGCCACGGCTTTAAGGTTATTGGCCCTGCGCCTGAAACCTTTGAGGCGTCATTTAATTAAAGTAATTATTGCGCACCCGTAATAATTTTTATATTTAATAAAACTTGATAACGCTTTGAAGTAGAATCATTTACGTCCTCAACATAACGATTTTCGTAAACTACGCTAACAATTCAGCAAGCACGGCGTTCAAGCGCAAGCGGCCTGCTTTTGTCGCCAGTAGACACGTATTGTTGATTTCCAAGAAACCGCCATGGACCAGCTTTTCAAGGGCGTAGGAATTTACGATCCGCTCGATTTTTTTGCCGGTTAGGGCGAAAAACCGCTCTGCGTCAACGCCTTCATTTAGTCGCAAGCCCATTAAAAGCAGTTCTTCACAACGTTCTTGAGAACTCAGAATGGAGCGCTGGGCGCTCCCGCGGCCGTTTTTTTCCACGCCAAGCAACCATTTTTCCGGTGAGCGTATTTGCTCCATGGCTTCGGTTCCCAAGGGGGATGTCAAACGGCCGTGCGCACCGGGTCCAATCCCTAAATAATCACCGCCGCGCCAGCACGCCAAATTGTGGCGGCACTCTTCACCAGGGCGGGCGTAATTGGAAATTTCGTAAGAAAACAACCCATTGGATCCCATAAGTTCCTGTGAAACTTCAAAAAGCGCCGCCGCGGTCTCCTCGTCAGCTTCCGCGACGCCGTCCCGATGAAAAATCGTTCCGGGTTCAATGGTGAGTTGGTAAAGAGAAATATGCCCGCCAACAAGCGTAAGAGCCTCGCCCAGCTCCCGTCGCCAATGAGCAGGCGTTTGCCCGGGGCGCCCATAGATCATGTCGAATGAATAGCGGGAAAAACATTCCGCAGCCAGCGCAATTCCCACGCGCACATCATTCGCCGTATGCCCTCGCCCTAGAAAGCGCAAGGCTCGTTCCTCCAAAGACTGCGCGCCAAGAGAAAGACGGGTGACTCCTGCATCGCGAAAGTCCTGGAGACGCCTAGCCTCGACAGATGTTGGGTTCGCTTCAAGGGTAATCTCAGCATCCTCGGCTAACCCCCAGCTGTTACGAATAAAAAAGATTAATTCGGCAACCACGTCTGGGCGCATTAAGGACGGGGAGCCTCCACCGAAATAAATGCTCCGCGTCATCCGCCCATTTATTCCGCTTGCGTAACTTTCTATCTCGCACAGCAATGCGGCTTTCCAGCGCGCCTGATCGACCCCCCCGGAGACAAAACTATTAAAGTCACAATAAGGACACTTGGATGCGCAAAATGGCCAGTGGATATAAATGGATAGGGCGTTGTCCAAGGCGCATCACCTTTCGAAGCAAGCCTTGACCAGTTTATTGAAGGCGTCGGCACGGTGGCTGATGGCGTGTTTATTTTGTGGCTCCATTTCGCCAAAGGTGACGCCATAGCCATCGGGGATGAAAATGGGGTCATAGCCAAAGCCGTATGTTCCGCGCGGCGGCCAGCTAATGTGGCCGCGGGCAAATCCCTCAAAGGTTTCTTGATGTCCGCCGGGCCAGCAAAGAGCAAGGACGCAGACGAAACGGGCGCTTCTGTCCTCATG